>DYPD01000051.1 GCA_020720115.1 Thiomargarita sp.
ACAACGTCTTGGGTTCATGTGAATAGTATAAATCTTTTAGCAACTGCGTAACTCCGTAGGTTTATTTAAAAATTCTTTCAGAAGCTTAGCTAATTCCGCTTCCTCATGAATATGACTAATAAAAACTCTTTCTCGAACCATATATTTCCCTAGATACGCTAAAGTCAAAATTTGTTCTCGTGCGAGCGCTCCGCGCCGCATGAGCAGTTCCTCGCTCTGCGCATATGGGCGCAGAGCGCCCATCGCTCGTGCCGCATAGAACGCTGGCACGAGAAAAGCGGTTTTGTGGTTTTAATGGCTTAATGAATGTTTCCGGCGCATAAGGCGAATTTGGTAGTCCTAAACGGGTAGTGCTTGTAAAGATGCCCTCTCTTGAAGAGATGGCATCTTTACTGTGGGGCGGCACTACCTTTTAGGACTCCCCTCTATAGCATGTTATCGAGATTATGGATGATGTGTTCTACGGCTGCCTGCGCTTCGGGCGCGATGTCAATGAACATGAAGCCGGTGCGGTATAGGTCGGGATTGATGGCGATCCAGCGGCTACGCGCCAGAAAGCTGATTTTTTCGTCTTCGCCTTCATCATCTCGATAAATCAAGGCGTTGCGTAAATCTTCAACGCGGATTTCCATCGCGTATTTTTTGCCTAATTCGATGCACTCTTGGCTAAACAGCATGATGCCGCCGTTGGTGATATCTGCGAGATGCCCCAAAATCTTACCAGTATCCAAATTGTAAACGGGCAGAAATAATAGTAATTCACGCCTTTTGGTGCTCCTGCGCTCTTTCATGGCTGTATCCTTCTCTTTTACCTGTTTAGTTTGATGTCAATGGGAGTACAGAAATTCAGTTGGTATCAATGGCGAAAATTGCTTTTTTTAATCACGCTTGAGTATAAAGTTTTTCGGTCAGTTGGGAAAACTAAGCTGTGGAGATTTGCTGGTTTTTTAGGCTGTTATTGTTAGGGATGGGTTAATAGACTTGTTGCGGCATAAACCCAGTAAAAATGCGGAGTTTGAGAATATAACTGACTCTAAATTTTTCGGATTTCAGCTAACCCATTGATTTTTCGTAGTCATCAAGCTAAAGTGCTTTTTGTAAGGCATTGATTTTTATTATTTTATAGGCGCAACAAGTCTAATCTAAAGGATTGGCTTAAGTGGCACAAGCGGCATTATCCTTTACCTGCCTTCCTTCCTGTTTCTTAAGATAATAGGCTTAAGTACGAGTGGTTGCGCTTTCAATTTCAGTTTAGCGGGTAGCAAGCCAAATATCGCTTTCTCGCACGCATTGTTTAGGCTTTTTTAGCCTCCATTTCAAAGAGACTATAAGCAGGATTTACACCAGTCTAGGTTAGCTTGCTCATGGCATAAAATCTGCGTTTAAGTGAATTGAGGCATGAGCGACTAAAACGCAAAAATCCACTCAGGCTGCGCGCCTCTGCCTTTTACCACACAAGTCGGCTAGACTGGGTTGCCATACTCTACTTTGCTGGTTTGCGCCCGCCTACAAACCCGCTTCCTTTCGCTTACGCAGAACTCATGACCTGTTTAATACTATGGACGATCTCGCTCGTATTTATCTTAATCAACTGGTTCAACGCTATCAAAGCTTGAATGCTGGCTTGTTGCGCACCCGTCATTTACCTGAATTGCGCTTAAATGATGTCTATGTGCCGCTGACACTGCGCATTGAAGCCCGTTTGTCTGATTTGCCGGAACAGGCGCAAACTGATCCCGAATTGCAGGTGCATTTTGTGCCCCAACAAGACAGCGAAGCCAGCGGCGATGTGCATTCCCGCGAACGCTATCTGGCGCAAAGTGAAACTGGTTTGAGCATTGATATGCTGTGGAAACGTGGACAGCAGTGGGTGCTGCTGGGCGCACCTGGTGCGGGTAAAACCACCTTGCTGCATTTCCTCACTTTGAACCAAGCGCAAAGTCTCTACAATGGCGCCAGTGGTTATTTTCCGCTGTATGTGAATATGGAAAGCTTTGCCCGTTGTTGGCAACAGCATCCGCAGTGGTTAATTGAGCAGGCGATGCTGAATTATTTACACCAAGCGGGGGCTTTGGGTGATTTTACTGATTCAGTGCAACGTATTGTTTTATTTGAAGAAATTCAAATAGAGCTGCAACATCGCCGGGTGTTATTGCTGTTTGATGGTCTGGACACTATTCACGACGCCACTTTACGCCAGCGCAGCAGCTTAGCCATAGATGCTTTGCTCGATAGCTATCCTGGCAATCGCTGCCTGATTACGGCGCGTCCGATCAGTTACCAGCCGGGTTTATTGGGACACAGCTTTCGCGTGGCGGCGCTAGAGCCTTTTAATCCGCGCCAAATTCACCAGTTTTTTCAGCAGTGGCTGCAAGCGGTTGAAAAACACAAGCACACGGAAAAATCGGCTTATTTCAACACAGACACGCGCTTGCAACGACAAATTTTGCAGCAAGCCGGTGCATTTGTAAGCCATTTGGAACACAAGCCCACGCTCAGCTCTTACTTAAGTAGCCCGCTACTCTGTACGCTGATGGGCTTGATTCAGCAGCAGGTGGGCGAGTTACCCGAACATCAGGTAGACCTGTATCGTTTATACATTGAAGCTTTTATTAAACACTGGTTATTGCTGTTGCCTAGTAAACAGCCCAGTGCGCCGCTCACGCACTCTGAGCTAAACCTGTTATTAGAAGACATTGCCTTGTATTTTCAGGAAAATTGCGCAGACAATCGCAGTCAAGTCGAAATTATTCTGGAAGTTGCCAAAGTCACCTTAGAAAACCAGGCGCAATTCACCGCTTCCCAAGTGCAAGAAAAAATCATCCAATTACAGCATTTACTCAGCCTAGATCGCGGCTTACTGATTCATCACGGCAACGAAGAATACGGTTTTTTCCACCTGGCGTTTCAAGAATACTTGGCGGCGTGCGCCATCACCCGTAGCCCGCAGCAAATAGACCATTACCTGCGTTTATATCTGTTCAATCCGCATTGGCAGGGCATTATTCGGCTGGCAGCGGCGCACCAGGGTATGCTTGATGAATCGCTGGGCAGTAGCTTTATCAACATGCTGCAACGCTATCCGCATTCCCGCGAAAGCGATATGCACTATACTTTTCGTATTGCTTTCCAATGCTTACGCGATATTCAGGTCTCTTTTCAAAGCTCTGATCAGATGTTCCAAACGGCGGTGCATCTGTATTTAACCCAGCCCGTTTTACAGCCGGCGCTTAATCGCCTGCTCAAAAACACCGAAAATCTGCGCTACAGCCCGCAAGCCATCATGCCGTTGTTTTACAACTTGCGCCATCAAGAACCCGCAGTACGCGCCAAAACCGCCGAGGTGCTGGGCAACCTGCGCGACACACGGGCGCTAGAACAAGTGCAGCAATTGCTTGAACAAGACGAATACGCGCTGGTGCGCGGCAAAGCCGCCGAAGCCCTGGGGCAATTTCGAGAACTCAGCAGCGTGCCCTTATTGCTGCGCGTGCTCAGTAACGACAAGAGCTTTTTTGTGCGCCACTACGCCGTGCATAGCTTGGCAAAAATCGCTGCTGAAGAAAGCTTTCCGCCTCTCTTACAGCAAGCCAAAGACCCAGACACCCTGTTGCGCTCACGCACCATTGAGGCGCTCGGCTATTTGGGCGACAAACGCGCCGTGCCCTTGCTGCTAGGCAGCCTGCGCAACGATCTACAAAGCCCAGTGCGTTGGCGTGCCGCCGAAGCTTTGGGGCACTTAAAAGATGCCAGCGCCGTGGAAACCCTGCGACTCACGCTCAAACAAGAAAGCGACCCAACAGTGCGCGGACGCACAGCCGAGGCGCTGGGGTATTTCAAACAGCCTGGCGTGGTACACAGTTTGTTGGGCGCGTTGGAAAATGACAGCTTTCCCGCTGTGCGCTGGCGAGCAGCAGAATCTTTAGGCTATTTACAAGACGATACGGCGCTGCCCGCGTTGTGCAAAGTGCTCCGCAAAGACATAGACAACGCCGTGCGTTGGAGCGCAGCGCAGGCGCTAGGGCAAATCAAAGACCGTAGTGCAGTGCCCGAATTGTTGGCTGCCGTGCGTGAAGATTTCGATCCCAATGTGCGCTGTAGCGCAGCCGAGGCGCTGGGACATTTGCATGACGAGAGCGCCCTAGAAACACTGCTGAAAGCCTTGAAATATGAACGCTATCCCTTGGTGCGTAGCAAAGTCTGCGAAGCCCTGGGGCGCTTGCGCGATATATCTGTCACCCCGCAACTGCTACAAGTGCTACGCAATGCGCCAGAAGCCACAGTACGCGCTCACGTTGTCCGTGCGCTGGGCTATTTGCAAGACCCGATGGCATTGACGCCGCTGATGAGCGCCCTGTGTGAAGACCCAGACGCCAACGTGCGTTGGTGCGCCGCCGATGCCCTGGGTAACCTGAAAAATGCCGCTGCGCTCCCCGCTTTGCTCACCGCGCTACGCGAAGACGCAGAATTGACCGTTGCCTGGCGTGCTGCCCAAGCGTTGGAATTAATTGATTTAGGGTGTTTGTTGTAGAACCCGATAGGAGCGCCCGTTTTCAACCGCTTTAACTCGGTTGAAAACGGGCAAAGAGGATGAGAACTTACTGAATTTTCTTGACTTTATTGTGTGCCAACAATAACGCCAGGGCGCAGGATGCCATACGGCTTAAGATAGAATCCGCACGGCTGGTTAGGGCTATCGGCACGCGCGCACCTAAGACAATCCCAGAAGACAGCGCATCTGCCATATATTCCAATTGTTTCGCCACCATGTTGCCAGATTCCAAATCCGGCGCAACCAGTATGTCTGCCAGCCCAGCCACCGGAGAAATGATGCCTTTGATGTGCGCAGCTTCTTCGGAAACCGCATTATCAAACGCCAGGGGACCATCTACCAAGCCACCGGTGATTTGCCCGCGATCTGCCATTTTGCAAATTGCCGCCGCGTCTAGGGTCGAGCGCAGTTTGGGGGTGATGGTTTCTACCGCTGACAACAAAGCCACACGCGGCTGCGGATTACCCAGCGCATGCGCCATGTCAATCGCGTTTTGCACTATGTCGCGTTTTTCTTCCAGGCTGGGATCAATGTTGATCGCCGCGTCTGTCACCATGATGGGGCGCGGATAAGCCGGCACATCCATCAAAAACACATGACTCATGCGCCGCGCAGTGGCAATGCCAGTAGCGCGTTGTACGGCTGCCCCCATGAGTTCGTCCGTATGCAAGCTGCCTTTCATGATGGCTTCAACCTCACCCGCCCGCGCCATTGCCACCGCTTTTTCTGCTGCTTCGTGACTGTGTTCCGTATTGACTACGCGATATAGGCTGAGGTCTATGCCTTCTTGCTCGGCAACGGCACGGATTTTATCTATGGGGCCAACCAAAATGGGAATAATCAGCTCAGAACGTGCGGCTTCAATCGCGCCCATGAAAGAATTACGATCCACTGGATGCACCACCGCCATCGGGATGGGTTCGTAATCTCTGGTCATTGCCACTAAACGCTGCAATTGCGCACCGCGATCATTGAGTTGTAAACGCGGCAGAGTAACGCGCTCGCGCTGGACTTTCTCCACGGGGGCAAAGACTTCTGCGGTGCCGGTACAGATCACATCCTTTTCATCGTGCGCATTAGAGCAACGGCAATCAAAGGTAACAATATGATCTTTTTCTTGTTTTTCGATGGCGGTGATGGTGACTTTAATAGTTTCGCCGAGTGCAACCGGACGATGGAATTTGAGCATTTGCCCGCGATAGACAGTGCCAGGTCCGGGTAATTGCGTGCCCAAGAGGTTGGAAAAAAGTGCGCCGCTCCACATCGCATGACCGGTAAGCTTGTGATGTGCGGTGGTTTTTACGAAATCCACGTCAATGTGGGTGGGATTGATGTCGCCAGATGCCAGCGCAAACAGGTTGACATCCTCAAACGCCAGGGTTTTTTGCAGAGTCGCGCTGTCACCGATCTGTATTTCGGAAAAAGTCCTGTTTTCAATACATTTATCGCATTTTGCTTTGGACAGTTTTAGGGTTGCTGTAGTCATATCCATGTGTTACACCTGTTTAGCTTGAAAAATCCCGTTAATACGTCTAAAAATCATGAAGTTAAAGCTTGCTGCTGACAGTCAAGCAGTGCTTAATGGCGCATAGTATGGCGCATTATGTTGCGCCGCACAATTAGGCGCGGCGTGGGCAAAAAACCAGTAGTTTGAACTACTAACAGTTTCCAGAAAAAATTAACAGGCTTTTATGACAAGGATTAGAGGCTGGCTAACAGAACGAAGTGTCGTGATTTAATTGAAGTTTCAGATAATGCTGGAAATCTCTGGCGTGCCGATGCCAGCTTTTTTGCCTAGGCTGGGTGTTGAAGATGCCTATCCGTAAAAACTTCTGTTATGCTATGAGAATGCTTGTGTTACAGAGCTAAAAGCTGCCGCCACAAGAAGCAAACACTCCTAAACCGCCGCGAGTCTAAGTCTCCGCAGCCAGTTTCAAACCGCACACTTTATCTCACAGTCACTTCATTATGGCGAACCCAGAACATTTGGCAGTGTTGCAACAAGGCATTAAAGCCTGGAATGCCTGGCGGGAGAACGCCTCAACCTGGGCGGACTTATCCGGTAGCGATTTAACCGGCATGAATTTATCTAAAGGTGAGTTTTTCCGCGCCAATCTTTCACGGGTAGATTTAACCCAAGCCAATCTAAGCGGTGCAAACCTCAATGGCGCAAATCTCACTGAGGCGAATTTATCCAAAGCCAATCTCACCCGTGCCAATCTTAACGAAGCCAATCTCAGCGAAGCCTATATGTCAGACACCACCTTGACTGATGCAACCTTGAGCGAAGCCAATCTCTCCAAAGCCTATTTGATCCGCTGTTTTCTTTCCGGTGTGAATTTAACTGAAGCTAATTTGTTTCGCGCCAATTTGTTTGAATCTGATATGTTTCGCGCCAATATGACGGGGGCAAATTTGTTTAAAGCCAACTTTACTGATGCCAATTTAATTGAAGTCTATTTAACCAATGCGGATTTGTTTAAAGCCAACTTTACCGGTGCAGATTTAACTGGCGCTTCTTTAGTGAATGCCAATTTGACAGAAACGGATTTTACCAACGCGGATTTGACTAAAGTCAAACGCGGCGAGTAAACCTCTTGAATTTTGCTGACTTTAGGCAACAAAAATTTCTAAACGCTGTAACGTTGCCTGCACCCGCGCTAAACGCTCTAAAGGATCATTGCTTTCCAGCAATCGTTGACGCTCCAACAAAGGAATCGGCAGTAATTCCGTTAAGCGTTGGCTCACCCAAGAAGCATCTGAATAATCCGCCGCCAATTGCTGATAAGGCGCTCCCAAACGCACGATAAAAGTCCGCAGCATATCTGCCAGCGGACGACAGGCGTCTGGCATCGGTTGAGGCGCTTCATTGTCTATCCACTCCACTTCTCCCATAAGCAACTGGTTGGCTTTAACCCAGGTGCGCAACACCCGAAAACGCTGCTGCCCCATCACTAAAATACCCAACATTTTATTGGGTAGTTGTTCAAAATCAGTGATTTGTGCCAGCGTACCTACGGCGTGTATATCCGCGGCTTGCCCTACTTCTTGCCCAGCGCGAATCAGGCTGACGCCAAAACCACTACTATTGCGTAAGGCTTCGCCTACCATGTCCAGATAACGGGGTTCAAAAATGCGCAATGGCAAGGGACTGCCAGGAAACAACACCGTATTGAGAGGAAATAAAGGGATTTCGTTCATGCTCGCTCGTCATTGACTTGTCGCGCAGCAGTAGGCAACAAGTGCAAATTCTTTGCAGATCAAAGGGATTGAGCATCTTCTCCCCAACGGGGTAATAAACAATGCTCCACTGCTAAGTGATCCAAGATACGGGCGACCATGAAATTTACCAAGTCTTCAGCACGTTGCGGGCGATAGTAAAAACCTGGATTAGCCGGCATGATCAGCGCACCAGCGCGTGCCAGGCGCAACATATTTTCTAATTGAATGACGGATAAAGGCGTTTCGCGGTGAACCAAAATGAGCTTGCGCTGTTCTTTGAGCACCACATCGGCGGCACGCTCAATCAGATTGCGACTTAAACCCGCCGCAATACCCGCCAGCGTGCCATTGGTACAAGGACAAATCACCATCGCACGCGGTGGATTGCTACCGCTGGCAACTGGCGCTGTCCATTGTGCCTTGCCAAACACCTGCAATTGTCCGCTAGGCACTTGAAAATGCTGATTAAGATAAGCCTCAATTGCTTTAGGCTGAGCGGGTAATTTGAGATCGGTTTCAGAATTGATAACCAACAAAGCCGGTGTTGAGAGCATTAAATACACGCGCTCACCGGCTGCCAGCAAAACCTCTAAGGTTTTCAAGCCATAGGCAGAACCGGAAGCACCGGTCATTGCCAGCGCGGTAGGGGCTTGATGTGGCTTCACAAAGCGTCCAATAAGCGTTGGTGCAGATTGGCAAAGCCGCCATTGCTCATAATCAACACCCGATCACCGCTGCGTACTTCGTGCAACAAAGCGTGCAGCAAGGTCTCGGTGTTGGCAAACAGGTGCGCATTCAAACCTTGGGTGGGAAAAGTCCAGTTTTGCTCGGCAGGCTGGTAAATGAACACCGCGTCCGCACCTTGCAGCGACGGCGCAAGGGTATGCTGATGCACACCGAGTTTCATGGTGTTAGAACGCGGCTCTAACACCGCCAGAATGCGCTGCTGACCAGCTTGATGACGCAATGCTTTGAGGGTTTCGGCAATGGCAGTGGGATGATGCGCAAAATCATCGTACACCTGGATGCCGCGCACCGTGCCGCGCAATTCCAAACGCCGCTTAACGCCTTGAAAAGCCGATAGCGCCGCACAAGCAACGGGCACAGGCACACCCGCATGACGAGCCGCCGCAATAGCAGCAAGCGCATTGGCACGATTGTGCGCACCCAAGGTTTGCCACTGCACTTCCCCCTGTTGGCTATCACCGAGCCATACTTCAAAACCGCCCTGTGCCTCATCTATGGCGCGTTCATGCCAGCCCTGCGCTGTAGCAAACGCCTCTCGCGGCGTCCAGCAGCCTTGCTCTAGCACCCTGTCCAACGCCGGCTGAGTCGCGTTGTGAATCACTAACCCCTGTTGCGGCACAATACGCATTAAATAATGAAATTGGCGTTGGATCGCCGCTAAATCGGGAAAAATGTCCGCATGATCATATTCCAAATTATTCAAAATCAGGGTACGCGGACGGTAATGCAGAAATTTAGAACTTTTATCAAAAAACGCCGTATCGTATTCATCGGCTTCAATGACAAAAAAAGGACTGTCCGTCAGCCGTGCCGAAATGCCAAAATTGCTCGGCACACCGCCGATCAAAAAGCTCGGATTGAGATGAGCGTAATCAAGAATCCAGGCTAACAGACTGGCAGTCGTGGTTTTACCGTGCGTACCCGCCACCGCCAACACCCAGCGCCCCCGCAACACCTGTTCGCGCAACCATTGCGGACCCGACACATAAGGCAAATCCTGATTCAACAGGTATTCAACCGCCGGATTGCCGCGTGTCATCGCATTGCCAACAATCACTAAATCCGGCGCCGGTTGCAGATGTTCGGGCATATACCCAGACAAACAGGCAATGCCTTGCTGCTCCAATTGAGTGCTCATCGGCGGGTAAACATTGGCATCTGAGCCACTGACTTGATGCCCCAGTTGCTTAGCGATAATCGCCAAACTGCCCATGAAAGTACCGCAAATACCCAGAATGTGAAGGTGCATAGCAGGAAATATCCAAAAAACCAGCATTAATCGAATTGTATATTTTCCAATACCGCAATTTCTGCGGATAAGGATTCCAATGTTTCATTCTGCCACAAATGTTCTCGCCAGCGCGTACGGAAATTCGCTGCTTTGCGTCTAAGCTAATAATATTGAAACACTTTTATTCACCTACTTAGACTTTGTTGGCTTGCTCTGTAAAATAGCGCCGATTAATCTGTTGACGCCGCCAGACACGCCCTTGGAAGAGGCGTTTCTTGGTTTGTCATGCTGTTGTCACGCAAGCTCATTAAGCTGCCCCGTGTTTTGCCTACCGCTTTTAGGATGCCTATGTCTACTCCGCGCATTTTAGTTGTTGAAGACGAAGCCCCAATCCGAGAAATGCTGAAAATGGCGCTGGAACGCGCAGAATTTGAGGTGTTGGAAGCTGCCGATGCGCAGCAGGCGCAAGCGATGATTTTTGAGTTGCCGCCGGCTTTGGTGTTGTTGGACTGGATGCTGCCCGGTATGAGCGGTATTGATTTGGCGCGTCGTCTAAAACGTGACAGCAGCACGCAAGAAATTCCTATTATTATGCTCACAGCAAAAACCGAGGAAGCGGATAAGGTGCGCGGTCTTGAAGTGGGCGCAGATGATTATGTCACTAAGCCTTTTTCCCCGCGTGAACTGGTGGCTCGCATTAAGGCGGTGTTGCGCCGCGCCGCGCCAACCAGCCATCAAGAATCCCTTTCGGTACATGAGCTTAAGCTCTATCCTTCAGAACACCGTGTGACTATCAATGAACAGGATATTCACATAGGTCCGACCGAATTTCGCTTGCTGCATTTCTTTATGACGCACCAGGATCGGGTCTATAGCCGTAATCAGGTGTTGGATCAGGTTTGGGGCAGCAATGTGTATATTGAGGAGCGCACCGTGGATGTGCATATCCGCCGCTTGCGCAAAGCTTTAGCCACCCAGGGCTACGATAACCTGGTGCAAACGGTGCGCGGCGTGGGTTATCGTTTTTCTGCTAAGAACTAAAGATTTTTCATGATCGGCACGACCTGGAGTCAAGTGTTTTTGCGCCTGGGTTTTTTGTTAGCAGTGGCGTTATTGCTTGGCTGGTGGTTAGAACAAATCTGGTTGTGCCTGTGCTTGGTGCTGACTGGTGTACTGAGTTGGCATCTGTACAATCTCTATCGCCTGGATAATTGGCTGCAAAAAAGCAAGAAACTGGACCCTCCAGAGGCTTCTGGCATTTGGGGCGAGGTGTTTTACCAGATTTATAAGTTGCAAAAGCGCAACCGCAAACGCAAGCGCAAACTGGCGAACATGCTTAAACAATTCCAGGCGTCAACGGGTGCAATGCCAGATGCTACAGTGGTTTTGAATAGCAAACATAAAATCGAATGGTTTAACAAAGCCGCTGTGCAACTGTTGGGGCTAAAAGCCGCTCAAGATATTGGGCAGATTGTCAGTAATTTGGTGCGCACCCCCGCTTTTACTGAATTTTTACACGAGATGGGTGACGCCAATTCCAACGCCAATGCGCGTGGTAGGTCTATCAAAATCCTTTCTCCCGCCGACCCGCAAGTGATGCTACGCATTCACCTAGTGCCCTATGGCGATAACAAGCGGCTGATGATTGCCCGCGATGTCACTGATTTACACCGCCTAGAGCAAATTCGCCAAGATTTTGTTGCCAATGTGTCGCACGAATTGCGCACTCCTTTGACAGTGATCGGCGGCTTTGTGGAAACCCTGCAAGACGATTTACAAGAGGCTAACGAACATTTTCAGCGCCAATGGCAACGCCCGCTGGATTTAGTCGCCCAGCAAGCGCATAGAATGCAGAATATAGTCAATGATTTACTGCTGCTTTCGCGGCTTGAATCAGAAATTCCCAAAGACATGCGCAAAATTGTAGAAGTGCAGTTTCTCTTGGAAGACTTATGCGAAGAAGCCACTGCTTTAAGCGGTGAAGCGCGGCACCAGTTTGTACTGGATATAGAAGAGGATGTGCATCTCTACGGCAGTCCTGACGAGTTAGAAAGCGCCTTTGCCAATCTGGTGTTCAATGCAGTGCGCTACACGCCCGCTGGCGGACAAATCAAACTGAGCTGGTATCGAGACGCCGCAGGTGCGCACTTTGCCGTTGAGGACACCGGCGAAGGCATTGCCGAACACCATTTGCCACGCTTAACCGAGCGTTTTTACCGCGTAGACGTCGCCCGCTCACGCAAACAAGGCGGCACTGGTTTAGGACTCGCCATCGTCAAGCATGTGCTGCAACGCCACAGCGCCAGCCTGCACATCGAAAGTCAGTTGGGTGAAGGCAGCCTGTTTCGCTGCGATTTTCCGCCCAGCGCCATTGTCATCACTGAAGCCGACGAAACCGAAGACGAAGATGAAACAACGGCGTTGGATTGAGTCAGCTAACCGCGTAATGCTGTTGCAACAGCGCCTCAAATTGCAACGCCAGCGCCGCGTCCGCCGTCGCGCTCAGACACAAAGTGCGCCCCGTCTGTGCATAGGCTAACTGCACACACAGA
Source organism: Thiomargarita sp. (assembly GCA_020720115.1). Taxonomy (GTDB): domain Bacteria; phylum Pseudomonadota; class Gammaproteobacteria; order Beggiatoales; family Beggiatoaceae; genus BB31. Next base: position 12,302 of record DYPD01000051.1, read on the forward strand.
CTTGCCGCTGGTAAAAAGCCCACGCCCTTTTCTGCCCATTCCACCAAGCACAGCGCATCAGTGTCCAGATAATCACGGAAACCCAAATATTCCAGTTCTTCTGGATCGCCTAAGCGGTATAAATCAAAGTGATAGAGTTGCTTCACTGGCGTAGGACTGGCGTCTAACACATAGGCTTCAACCAGGGTATAAGTCGGGCTTTTCACTGCGCCTTGATACCCGAGCGCCCGCAAAAAACCACGCACCAGCGTGGTTTTGCCCGCGCCCAGATTGCCCTGTAAAAAAATCAATTGACGCACGCTACACAGGTGCGCAAGCAAGGCGCCGGCTGTTTCAGTCGCTTCGCTATCAGGTAAAAAACACGTTTTCATAGTTTATTCAACAATGCGGGTTCAATTAAAATGCGCTTTCTTTAACTTTAAGCTGCCCAAAAAGCGCCGCCTGTAACGGCGGCGCTCAACTGGAGTTTAGCACTCCCAGACCGACCTACTTTAACCGAATTGATTGACATGCCAAACCCTATACCCTCTTCTGCCATGCCGCTGGTGCTGGCTTCCACTTCAGTGTTTCGCCGAGAACTGCTGCAACGCCTGCGGCTAGATTTTAGCTGCTTCGCACCGCAAGTAGATGAAACCCCTCTGCCACAAGAATCACCTTCCGCACTGGTGCTACGTTTGGCACAACTGAAAGCCCAAAGTGCCAAAGCTGAATATCCTCAAGCATTGTCTATCGGCTCAGATCAGGTCGCAGTGATTGGCGAGCAGATTCTCGGCAAACCGGGCCGCCATGAACAAGCTACTGCGCAACTGCGCATGGCAAGCGGTCAGCGAGTGGATTTTCTCACCGGCGTCTGTCTGTACAACACCGCCAGCGCACAGTTGCAAACCGAACTCAGTGTTTTCAGCGTGCAATTTCGTCATCTAACTGACGCGCAAATCGCCCGTTATTTGCACAAAGAACAGCCATATAACTGTGCGGGCAGTTTCAAGTCTGAAGGCTTCGGCATTGCGTTGTTGGAGCGCATGGAAGGCGCTGATCCCACTTCGCTGATCGGCTTGCCGCTGATGCTTTTGGTGCGCATGTTAGAAACGGCGGGCGTGCAGGTCATCTAGCCCAAGTGAGCACCGCCTATTTCCCCCAAGAAAGGAAAGGTTTATGATGCCGCGCCGCAATACTATACTCATACCCGCCAGAAACTGCATTCTTTGCCGTATCAGGTTTTATATAAACATTTGATTTTAAGCATTTAATCAGCAGACCTGAGAGCAGTTTCAGGTGGAGCGCAGTATATTAATCTCCCCTAACAAGCGTAGGGCGTTGCTGAGTTTTCAGCAACGCGAGCTAACGGGATTTCATTTTTCTCTCATAAGGATGTGTTCATGTTTAGGTTTTTGTTAGTGATGGGGTTGTTGGTTAGCAACACCCCCGCTTGGGCAAGCACTTCACCAGAAGTCGCAGGTATTCCAGTAGATTTTATCCTGTTTGCCATGACGCTCTTAGGCGTAGCAATTTTTCATCATCACACCCTCTATGTGGGCTTGACTGGCGCTACCACTATCATTCTGTATAAATGGATTTTTACTGGCTTTAAGCACGGCACAGGTTTAACCGGCTTGGGGCTACACTTTGCGCATGAGTGGGTAACGCTGGCGAATCTGTTCTGCTTGCTGATGGGCTTTGCGATTTTGTCGCGGCATTTTGAAAAAAGCCGCGTACCGGCTGTGTTACCCAAGTATTTGCCCAATGATTGGAAAGGCGGCTTTGTGTTGCTGATAATGGTGTTTGTGCTCTCCTCTTTTCTTGACAATATCGCCGCCGCCATGATTGGCGGTGCAATGGCACATCAACTGTTCAAAGCGCGGGTGCATATCGGTTACTTAGCCGGCATCGTGGCAGCCTCCAACGCCGGCGGGTCAGGCTCTGTGGTGGGAGACACCACCACCACCATGATGTGGATTGACGGCGTATCGCCGCTAGATGTAGTTCATGCGTATGTGGCAGCGATTGTTGCGGTATTGATAGTCGGCGTCATTGCCGCCAAACAACAGCACGCCTACTCACCCATCCAAAAACATGCCCATGCACATACGCATATTGACTGGCAGAGTGTGGGCATAGTGCTGCTGATGTTAGTTGCCGCCATTGCAACGAACATCTTCATCAATTTAAAATTTTCCAGTATCGCCGATCATTTTCCCTTCATCGGCGTCGCGGTTTGGATAGCGATTTTGGTCAGCGTAAGCATACGTCGCCCCGACTGGGAAGTGCTACCAGAAACCTTCAAAGGCTCAGTATTCTTGCTCTCGCTCGTCACCTGCGCCTCGCTCATGCCCGTAGAAGAATTACCCTTAGCCTCTTGGTACAGCGCCTTTGGGTTAGGCTTTGTCTCCGCAGTCTTTGACAACATTCCGCTGACCGCCTTAGCCCTAAAACAAGGCGGCTACGACTGGGGCGTACTGGCGTATGCAGTCGGTTTTGGTGGCTCAATGATTTGGTTTGGTTCATCGGCTGGCGTGGCGCTTTCCAACATGTATCCAGAAGCCAAATCCGTCTGGCAATGGCTAAAATACGGCTGGCATGTGATGTTAGCCTACATTTTAGGCTTTACCGTCATGCTGCTAGTCGTTGGCTGGCATCCGCACCCCCCACACCATGCGCCATCTCCCCAGCCCGCAACAGAACAAAACTTGCATCACTAAAACCCTGCGCACAATGGCGCACTCTGTATGAGCTTAAAAAGCCTTTTTTAAGGATAGCCAAAAAAGCAAAACCGATCTGTTTTCAGATCGGTTTTTTATTATACAAATGCGTTATCTTCTCTACAGTTGCTTAGAATATTTACGCATCCAGATTTAATACAGCTAAAGCGTTGCTTTCAATGAAATCCCGACGAGGTTCTACTTGATCGCCCATCAGGGTAGTGAAAATTTCATCAGCAGCGATAGCGTCTTCAACCCGTACTTGTAGCAAGCGGCGCGTTTCTGGGTTCATAGTGGTTTCCCACAGTTGATCGGGATTCATTTCTCCCAAACCTTTGTAACGCTGAAGCGTCAAACCTTTGCGGGCATCGCTCATCAACCAATCCATCACCTGGCGGAAATACATGACCGGCTCGCGCTTGTCACCACGTTGCACATAAGCGCCAGTTTCCAGCAAATCGCGTAATTTATCGCTTAATTCAGCAATTTTTTGGTATTCAGGCGAATTAAAAAAGCCCATGCCCAAAGCGCAGGTATGCCCGATGCTGTGGGTAATGAGGGTAAATTCCAGCGCCGGCGGATCGGCTTGCACGCGGCTTTCGATTTTCACGTTTTCTGCGTGAGACAGTTCACCTATAACGCCAACCCATTGTTTAATAAAATTTTCCGCCTGAATGGACTGTTGTAACATCTCAGCTTTGAAAGCCGGCAAATGCAGTAGCGGCATCAGCACCAATTCAGGAATGGTGCGCGACAAGCGTTGCATCATGCTCAAGCAACTTAAATACTCACGGCAGAGGGTTTCCAACGCCTCGCCAGACATCGCAGGCGCAGCTTCATTGACGTGCAATTCAGCATTATCCAACGCCAACTCCAGCAAATAAGCATTCAATTCAGCGTCATCTTTAATGTATCGCTCTTGCTTGCCTTTTTTCAGTTTATAGAGCGGCGGTTGGGCGATATACAGATAGCCTTTTTCAATAATTTCAGCCATTTGGCGATAGAAAAAAGTCAAGAGCAGAGTGCGAATATGACTGCCGTCCACGTCCGCGTCGGTCATGATGATGATGCGGTGATAACGCAGTTTGTTCGGATCGTATTCTTCTTTGCCGATGCCGCAGCCCAGCGCGGTGATCAATGTACCCACTTCGACCGAGGATAACATCTTGTCAAAGCGGGCTTTTTCCACATTCAGAATCTTGCCTTTGAGGGGCAAAATTGCCTGAAATTTGCGGTCACGCCCCTGTTTGGCAGAGCCACCCGCTGAGTCCCCTTCGACAATGAATAATTCTGAGTGCGCCGGGTCTTTTTCTTGACAATCCGCTAACTTACCTGGCAAATCCGCAATATCCAGTGCGGTTTTGCGGCGCGTCATTTCACGGGCTTTACGCGCTGCTTCACGCGCACGACAGGCTTCCAGCACCTTTTCTACAATGTTCTTGGCTTCATTGGGTTTTTCCAGCAAAAATTCTTGCAGCTTTTCACTCACCGCTGCTTCCACTACGCCTTTCACTTCGCTGGACACCAGTTTGTCTTTAGTTTGCGAAGAAAATTTAGGATCAGGCACTTTCACTGACAGCACGACCATTAAACCTTCGCGGATGTCATCACCCGTAGGAGAAACCTTGAGTTTTTTCAAATAGCCGTTGGTTTCTAAATAGTTGTTTAAAGTGCGGGTTAAAGCGCCTTTCAACCCAGATAAATGCGTGCCGCCATCGCGTTGGGGAATATTGTTCGTAAAACAAAATAGATTCTCTTGATAAGAATCATTCCATTGCAACGCCACTTCTACCACAATATGTTCCCTTTCTGTATTGCAATAGAATACGGTTTCATGGAGCGGGGTTTTCTTTCTATTGAGATGCTCTACAAAAGAACGAATGCCGCCCTGATATTCAAAAACATCTTGTTTCTCGCCGCCTTCTTCTTGTAAATGAATACGCACACCCGAATTTAAAAAAGAGAGTTCGCGCAAGCGTTTTGCCAGAATATCGTAATGAAATTCAATGTTGGTAAAGGTTGCGGCGCTGGGTTTGAAGCGAATGCTGGTGCCGGTTTGTTCAGTGTCGCCAATTTCGGCTAAAGGGGCTTGTGGTTCGCCGTGTTGGTAAAGTTGATAATGGGTTTTGCCGTTGCGGTGAACGGTCAGTTCTAAGCGTTCTGACAGAGCATTGACCACCGACACCCCAACGCCATGTAAGCCACCGGAAACTTTGTAAGAATTGTCGTCAAATTTGCCGCCCGCGTGCAGCACTGTCATGATCACTTCCGCTGCCGAACGCCCCTCTTCCTTGTGGATGTCTACTGGAATGCCGCGCCCGTCGTCGCTGACTGTGACGGATTGATCGCTGTGAATCATCACCTTGATTTCTTTGCAATGTCCCGCCAGCGCCTCGTCAATGGCGTTGTCCACTACTTCAAACACCATGTGGTGTAAGCCGCTGCCGTCGTCGGTGTCGCCTATGTACATGCCCGGGCGTTTGCGTACTGCGTCTAACCCTTTGAGAACTTTTATATTATTGGAATCGTAAGTAGTTGAGGAGGGAGTACTTGAATCGCTCATAAAGTGTCATTATCCTGTGTCATACAGCAAAAAACAGCTTGTATTATACAGGATTAGCCAGGTATTCAGGGGAATGCTAGAAACAATCGTTGAGTGCCTGATGGTTTGACAGCCAAAAAAAACGGGACTTTGAAAGTCCCGTTTTTAATTAACTTAGCCTAGATTTCTTTGTCTATGAGAAATACAAGCCCAGCCTGCTTCAGTTTTGCCTTAATCAAACATGTCATGAGCAATGTTTTTGAACCAGCTTTGCGCATACTGTACTTCGCGTTTATGCATTTCTGCTGTTGCATCCATTGGGGTTAAACCGCCAGAGCCTTCAACTTCAGCAATGGTGCTGCCGTCTTCGCTTAAGCGATATACTGCTGCAACGGAAATGCCGTAGTCTTCACCGAGGATGCTATAGCAGGTGTTGACATAAGCAGGCGTAACCATTTCTTTGCCTTGCAATGCAGCAACAATGGCTGCTGCGCAGACTTTACCTTGTGAATTTGCGGCATAAGCAGATTTAGGCATTTTAGCTGCACTAGAAGCGTCGCCAATCACATGCACACCAGCAACCAGCGTGGACTCAAAGGTTTTCTTATTGACCGGGCACCAACCAGTTTCATCTGCTAAATTTGATACCAGCGCAATAGTACCTGCTTGTTGCGCGGGAATCAGATTTAATACATCCGCTTTGGTTTCGGTGTCCAGTTCACCGCTGATCACTGTCATGCTGTCAGGGCGTACGGCTTTGACTTTACCTTCTGCTGAAGCAGGATGCCATTCAATCATGCTGTTGTCTGTGCCGTAACCGTATAGGTTAGTCCAGCCTTGAACAAAGAGTCCCTGTTTGGAGAATTTTTCTTTAGCATCCAAAATTAAAATCTTAGATTTTGCTTTGTGATGCTTCAGATAGAGCGCGATTTGGCTTGCGCGTTCGTAAGGTCCGGGCGGGCAGCGGAAAGGATCGGCGGGTGCGGCAATCACGACTAAACCACCGTCTTTCATGTCTTCTAATTGCTTGCGTAGCAGGGCAGTTTGTGGACCTGCTTTCCAGGCGTGAGGAATGTTTTTTTCTGCAACTTCTTCGCTGTAGCCTTCAATGCTATCCCATTTCATGGAAACACCAGGAGAAACTACAGCGCGATCATAAGGAAAATCACCTGCACTGGTTTTGACAACTTTTTTATCTGCATCAATGCCAGTGGCTTCAGCTTGAACTACGTTGATGCCATGCTTCTTTAAGCCTTCATAGGTAAAGCGTAGACTGTCAAGGGTGCGTTCGCCGCTGAGCACTTCGTTGCTGAGAAAGCAGGTGTAATATTCTGGATTTTTTTCAATCAGCGTGACTTCAATGCTGGAATCCATCATACGAATGTATTTAGCGACAATAGCGCCACCAGCGCCACCGCCTACGACAACGACTTTACCACCGGCTGCACGGGCGATATGAGGTGCGCCTGCCAGACTCACCGCTGCCGCTGAAGCCACTGATGCTTTGATAAAATCACGACGAGTAATTTGACTCATAGAATTTTCCTCCCCTGTTATTTTTCGCCGGTTTGACTGGCGTAGAAATGCACAACATTATCCAAACCAGCAGCACCTTCTTTTTTCACCAGGTCGTCTAGTTTGCTTTTCATTTTCTTAGGCATTTCGCGGTTGCCGGAAGTGAAGTCTTCAAAGCTGTAGGTCAAATAAGGCATCCATTGACCAGCCAGAATGCCTGAACCATCGTCATCTTTGCGTCCGCCATCTTCATGGCATTTTTCACAATATTTATCGTGTAGTTTGGCGCCTGCTTTGGATTTAGCGGCATCAAATTCTTGTTTATGTGTCACAAGTTTTTGTTGCGCAAAAAACTCGCCCATAGCGGCAAATTCTTCGTCGGTATAGCCTTTAGCAATGCGTCCCATGATAGTAGAAGGACGTTCGCCGCTTTTATAGGCTTTCATTGCTTCTACCAGTGTTTCTTTTGCTACACCTGCAATGCTAGGCGTTGCAGGTCCTACGCTACTGCCATTAGTGCCGTGACAGCCAGCGCAGGTGTTTCCTAACATAGCGGGATCAGCGGCGAAAGCAGAAGTGGCACTGAATGCCAGGCTGCCAGCCAGGATCAGAGCTGTGCTGAGGGTTTTATGCGGCATAAATACCTCCTTGAGAGTTAAACATTTGATGGTTATTTATACTTTACTCCCGGGAAAAACCAGCTTGCAACTTAGAAAGCCCAAGCACGCACACATAGCTTTAGACGGGAACAGTATAATCATGCACAGAATGCGCATGAGTGTATTGGTTATGATTAAGCTTGAGGAAAATAGTGGCATTCCCCATAAGCAAAATAGGAGATACACAAGAAACACCTTACCCGATTCTGTTAGGCTTTGCCAGTGGGTTTTGAGAATTTTCAGAAAAAAGTCAAGCCGACTTGGAACAGGTGTTCGACATCAACAATGCGGTTTTTATCCACTAAAAAGAGAATAACGTGATCCTCGCTTTCAATCACCGTGTCATGGTGCGCCATGATCACCTGTTCACCGCGTACAATAGCGCCAATGGTCGTGCCAACAGGTAGGCGGATTTCTTCAATGCGGCGTCCCACTACCTTAGAACTGTTGCGATCCCCATGTGCAACCGCTTCAATAGCCTCAGCCGCGCCGCGCCGTAAAGGATGCACCCGCACCACGTCGCCACGCCGTACTCGCGCCAGCAGGCTGCCGATGGTAAATTGCTGTGGGGAAATGGCAATATCAATGGTGCTGCTCTCAACTAAATCCACATAAGCCACGCGGTTAATCAGCGCCATAACCTTGCGTGCGCCCATGCGTTTTGCCAGCATTGCCGACAAAATATTCAATTGATCATCATTAGTAACGGCGCAAAAAATATCTGCATTTTGAATCCCGGCGTCTTGCAACAGCGATTCGTCTGCCACATCCCCTTGTAATACAATGCTTTTTTCAAGATCGGTAGCAACTTGGGTAGCACGCGCACTGTTGTGCTCAATCAGCTTAATCAAGTAAGTATTTTCTAATGCCGCCGCGAGACGTTTGCCAATATTGCCACCGCCGCCAATGACAATACGGCGCACGGGCTTTTCTAAGCGCCGCATTTCTGCCATGACGCTACGCACATGGGCGGTAGCGGCGAGAAAGAAAATTTCATCATCTGCTTCAATGACTTGGCGTCCTTCTGGAATAATAGCCCGATCACGGCGATAAATAGCCGCAACGCGGCTTTCAACACCCTGCATATGATCATGAATAGCACGCAATTCATGTCCCACCAAGGGTCCCCCATAATAGGCTTTCACCGCCACCAATTGCAGTTTACCATCAGCAAAGTCAAGCACTTGCAAGGCATCTGGATAATCCACTAAGCGTTGAATAGCGTGCGTGACTAAAGATTCTGGGCTGATAGATTCGCTGATGGCAATTGCATCGGGACCGAAAAGCTGCGGATGGTGCAAATAATCCTGCTCACGTACACGCGCAATGCGCGTGGGAATATTGAACAAAGTAGAAGCAATCTGGCAGGCAACCATATTGGTTTCGTCGCTATTAGTGACAGCCAGCAGCAAATCTGCGTCTTCCGCCCCCGCTGCTAACAATACCGAAGGATGTGCCCCGTGCCCCTGCACCGTGCGTAAATCAAAATGATTTTGTAGATAATTTAGCAGGCGTTCATCCTTATCCACCACAGTAATGTCATTAGCTTCCCCCACTAGATTGGCGGCAACTGAAGACCCTACCTGTCCTGCACCAAGAATAATGATTTTCATCCCTTACCTTTGCTGATAGCTGATCTTTAAACCTGTTTGCAACTGAGACCTTTACACATAAAAACAATCAATTAAATCGAAATCCACGATATTTGCAAAAACTTTTAAGGGGAATTTACCACAGGCAGAATTCGCATAAATACGCACCGCATCAGTATAGCATAGGCGTTATGTTGGGGCAGTGGCAGCCCATTGTTTAAGCGCAGTTGCAACACATCAGCACAATGAATAGTTCACAGCTTGGAAATAATATCTTATGCTCAAGGCATTCAAAGCCTACTGAAAAGGACAAAAACCATGCGCATCTTATTGAAATTCCATTGGCAAGCGATTTTTTTCTTAAACATGCTGCTACTGGCTGCTTGTACTAGCACGCCCAGCACCCGCATTATAGATCAAACCCCAACACGCCGCGTTGCGCCCGAAGCAATCAATACCAGCACCCTTGCCATGCAAAGCGCCCAATCCAGCCCAGACTCTTTTGGTCTGAGTGATCTACATAATCGCTGGCGACAGCCGCTGGGCATCACGCCATTACGCTGGTCGTCTAACCTAGCAACGTCCGCTCAGCAATGGGCAAATGCTTTACAGCAGCAGGGCTGTCAGTTACAACATGACCCGCGCACCGCTTATGGAGAAAACCTAGCCGCTGGCAGCCATTTAACTGCTGCTAGCGCAGTGAAGTTGTGGGCTAAGGAAGCCGCCAATTATGATGCGCACACAGGGCATTGCATGAACGGCGAAGTCTGCCGACATTACACGCAAATGGTTTGGGCAGGCAGTCAAGAAATAGGTTGTGGTGTGGCATATTGCCAACAATTCGCCCTGTGGGTATGCCGTTACAACCCACCAGGTAATGTAGCAGGTTATCGTCCCGATTAAGGAGAAATGCAATGTTCAAACATCTAAAAATAGCTATCAAACTCAGCATCGGTTTTAGTGGTGTTTTGCTTTTAACTTTAGGCATCGCCTGGTTAAGTTGGAAAGGTTTAGGCGATGTTCTACATCGTACAAAAATCAGTGATGATACCAATGCACTGGTCAAAACTCTGTATCGCGCTAGAATTAACTCAATTTCCGCCCGTGCTACAGAACAAACAGAATACTTTCAAGCCACAGAAGTAGAAATCAACAGCGTGATTCAACAAGCTAAAGAGATACAACAGAAACTTGAACACCAAGCCAATGTTGAAAAAATGAATGGAGTTCTTCAGTCCGCACAAACCTACTTACAAAATTTACACGCCTTTCGACAAATGACCCAGCAAAAAACCGAAGCCATGACAGAAATGCGCACCAAAGCTCGCATTGTATTACAACAAGCAGAAACCATTGATACACAACAGCGGCAGCAATTAGAAACTATTTCTCGGCACCACCAGGAATTTGTTGCAGATAAATTCAGTAAAGCAACGAATACCAGCACATTAGTAGAATTAGCCTTACGCACTAGAGCTGTGCGCATTCATTTAACTTACGATAGTAAAAACCAGACGTTATTTGAAGAATGGCAGAAACTCAACCAAGAAGTCATACATTTAACGGAAACTATTCAAACCCAGCTTAAATCCGCTGAGGACCAACAAGATAGCGCAAAAATCTTAAAGCATTATCGCAATTACGAAACCCTATTAAAAACCTATTTAAGCAACAAAAACGCCGGTAATGGGCAAGATTCAGAATTACAAACTGCGATTAATGCAGCAGAAGCAGCCATTAGCTTAATTCACGCCATCAATGCCCGCCAACAACAGCAACTGCAAGCCAGTTTAATGGATATGGATCAAAATATTGATGACAAACTTAAAAAATCGCGTGACGCCAATTTGATTGTGCGGTGGTATTTAGATGCGCGCAAAAATGAAAAAGAATTCATCATTTCCAACGCCGATAGTTTCTTACAACCGTCATTAGAAAGCTTTGCCAAAGCTTTACAAATAGCTCAAAGCGCACTCAAGGCGACTCAAAGCGAGTCAGAGCAAAATAGCAATAAAGCTTTAGTGGCAGGGTTACAAGATTATGCTACGGCTTTTGAGCGTTACGCCAAGCTTAGGCGTCAACAACAAGAAAAAGAAACCCTGATGGCCAACACAGCCATACAGGCGCAAAAAATCAGCGAGGAAGTACGTGCTATGCAAGAACAAGAAATGTTAAAAGCCACCAATCTGACAAAACTCTGGGTTGGCATCAGTGTATTGATAGCTATTTCGATAGGTTTCTTGGTGGCTTTATTTATCAGTCGTATGATTACCCGCTCAGTTGCTCAAGGAATGCTCTTAGCCACCAAAATTGCTGATGGAGATTTAACCACCAATATCAAAGCGGATAGCCACGATGAAGTGGGACAACTCATACAGGCATTGCAACGCATGAAACAACGCCTGCACGAAGTAGTGAGTCAAGTACGCAATGCGGGCGATAATCTGTCCAGTGCTTCTGAAGAACTCAGCACCACCGCATTAAACCTGAGCCAATCAGCCAGTGAGCAGGCTGCCAGCGTGGAAGAAACCAGCGCCTCCTTAGAACAAATTTCAGCCTCTATTGCACAAACGGCGGACAATGCCAAATCTACTGACCGCCTCGCCACACAAGCCGCGCAACAAGCCAATGAAGGCGGTGATGCAGTAGCAAATACCGTCACCGCCATGCAGCAAATCGCCAGCAAAATCGGCATTATTGAAGAAATTTCTTACCAGACCAACTTGTTAGCCCTCAATGCCGCAATTGAAGCCGCACGCGCAGGTGAACACGGTAAAGGCTTTGCCGTTGTTGCAGCAGAGGTGCGAAAACTGGCAGAAAATAGCCAGATTGCCGCAAAAGAAATCAGCGAATTAGCAGAACAGAGCGTAGCCATTGCAGAAAATGCGGGACAATTGTTAAGCAAAATAGTGCCTAATGCCAACAGCACCGCAGATTTGATTCAAGAAATTACCGCCGCAGCACTAGAACAAAATAGCGGTGTGCAGCAGATCAATTTAACTATGGGGCAATTAGATCAAGTCACTCAGCAAAATGCTTCCGCCTCAGAAGAACTCGCCGCCGCCGCACAGCAAATCAGCCATCAATCCATTCAGTTACAGCACTATACGAGCTATTTCAAATTGGATGAAAACTATGCACAAAAAAGCACTGCAACACCGATAGCAGCAGCACCACAAAAACATTTAGAAGAAGCCCTGCAAACCAAGCTGTCTAAAGTTCATGCCACAGTCAAAAAACTCCATAGCCACCCTATAGCAGCTAAGGCAGTGAAAGCTACAACTACATCGCCTAAAGCGATGGTGCAAGCCACACCTATCATTAGCCGCAATAAAAGCTACCCGAAAGCAGAAACGCACCTACCGCCCTTGGTAGATAAAGCGGGTTTACATGAAACTCGTGGTTTGCAGACACAGCACTTAAATGAAAATGACTTTGAACGTTTTTAAGGTTAAAACCAAGAGTTGCTTAAAGCTAAGATTAAAAAACCACCTGGTTTTTAACACCAGGTGGTTTTTTCTCGCTACCAAGCTCTGCTTGGTAGCGTATACGCTCGAAGCAGAGCTTGATGGGAGGCGTTATCAAGCGGAGCTTGGTAACCCCCCGTAAGGCGGATAAGGCGCGTCTTTTTGCGCCGCCATCCGCCATCATTGAATCCCCGAATGTCGCATAACGCTATCGCTTATGTGACCTACGTGCGCTGGTAAAGAAGGAGTTAATCATGTCTATCGAGTTGAAGAAAAAGGAAATTATTGCGCTCAGTCAAAAAGCGAGCTTCGCCATCGGGATAAACCGGCTTACCGGAATCAAGGCCCAGGTTATGTTGGTGCTGGACATCTCGAAATCCATGAACAAGTTATACCGTTCCGGCGTGGTGCAAACCGTCATCGAGAGAATCCTGGGCCTAGCCCTGAATTTTGACGACGACGGCAACATAGACATGATGCTATTCGGCACGAATGCCTACGCGCTTCCTCCCGTGACCATTAACGACTTTGAGGGTTATGTTGAGCGAGTGATTCTTGCCAACCACAAAGTGATAGAAGCAACAAACTACGCGCCGCCGCTTAATCGGATTCTTGAGAAATACCGCACTCACACCGGAACACCCGTATTTGTTATCTTCCTGACTGATGGTGGAAATTTGGATAAGAAACCCGCAGGCGGATAAGGTGCGTCTTTTTGCGCCGCCATCCGCCATTTCGGAGCTTCCGAATGTCGCATACTTCGACAAGCTCGGCACAAGTGACGCTATCGCTTATGCGCCCTTGTATCTTCCTCCCCATGATGATTAGCTATCATCATACGGAAATCAGAGAGACTGTATCCGCCCTTAGACCTTGTGAGAGTCTATACCAGCCCTGTTAAGGTGGTTCAATTGCACTAAGAAAGTAATAGTGCTGTAGAAA
>DYPD01000052.1 GCA_020720115.1 Thiomargarita sp.
TTCTACAGCACTATTACTTTCTTAGTGCAATTGAACCACCTTAACAGGGCTGGATAGCAAAACCCAAATCTTGAGATATGCCCTGTTTTTTCACAAAATGCTGCAATACAGCAAGATTTTCTGCTTTTTATCCCTCTCAAGGAGTAGCTTATTTTCCGCTACAGTGGCTTGACAGCAATACATATCCCCCATAGACTGCCCGCCAAAGCAACAATCCGATATAACAAAAAATCACTCCAAATAGACAGGAAAATGCTCTTACCATGTTGAACGATTACATACCCGTGCTCTTATTTATCCTCACTGGCTTGCTGGTGGGCGCCGGTCCGATGGTGGCTGGCTTTATTCTCGCGCCACACCGTCCCGACAGCGAAAAAAATTCTCCCTACGAATGCGGCTTTGAAGCCTTTGAAGATGCCCGTATGCAGTTTGACGTGCGCTACTATCTGGTTGCCATCCTTTTTATTATTTTCGACCTGGAAATTGCCTTTTTATTTCCTTGGGCAGTAATTTTTAAACAATTGGGTTGGTATGGCTTCTCAGTTATGGCAGTATTCCTCGCTATTCTAGTAGTTGGTTTTATTTATGAATGGAAAAAAGGGGCGCTGGAATGGGAATAGAAGGGGTTTTACCTGAGGGCATTATCACTACTACGGTTGACAGTGCGGTGAATTGGGCGCGTACGGGTTCTTTGTGGCCTGTTACCTTTGGTTTAGCTTGTTGCGCGGTAGAAATGATGCACGCTGGCGCTTCCCGCTATGACTTAGACCGTTTTGGCATGGTGTTTCGTCCTAGTCCGCGCCAATCTGACTTAATGATTGTGGCAGGCACTTTGGTGAATAAAATGGCGCCCGCCTTGCGTAAGGTGTATGACCAGATGCCAGAGCCGCGTTGGGTTATCTCAATGGGGTCTTGTGCCAACGGCGGTGGCTATTACCACTATTCCTATTCTGTGGTGCGTGGCTGTGATCGCATTGTGCCGGTGGATGTTTATGTGCCAGGTTGCCCACCTACGGCTGAGGCGCTTATTTACGGCATTTTGCAGTTGCAAAAAAAGATTCGCCGTACCAACACCATCGCTGCTTAATTTTTTAATTTATACGCATGACTAATCAATATCAAACATTACTGGATGCTGTGCAAGTACGCTTTAGCGATAAAGCGCATTCGCTGCATTTGTATCTAAATGAACTTACGCTTGAAGTTGCAGCAAAAGATTTATTAACAGTAGCAACTGTATTGCGTGATGAATTTAACTTTGAGCAATTAATAGATTTATGCGGCGTTGATTATTTGGAATATGGTCAAGCAGATTGGGATACCAAACGCGGCAATACAGGCTTTAGTCGCGGTGTCAGTAAAGCTATCAATCAAGCAACAGAAAACAGACATCAAGAACGCTTTGCCGTTGTGTATCATTTGCTTTCTATTAGCAATAACCAGCGTATACGTTTGCGTATCTATGTGCCCGATAATCCGCCCTGTTTAGATTCAGTGATTGATGTTTGGAATGCTGCCAATTGGTTTGAGCGGGAAGCCTTTGATCTCTTCGGTATTTTGTTTAACGGACATCCTGATTTACGGCGCTTGCTGACCGACTATGGTTTTGTTGGACATCCTTTCCGCAAAGATTTTCCGCTTATCGGTGAAGTGGAAATGCGTTATGACCCGAATAAAGGGCGCGTGGTCTATGAGCCAGTCAGTATTGAACCCCGCATTTTGGTGCCTCGTGTAATTCGCCGTGACCAGCATTCCAAGATGACTCAGGGAGAGCAAAAACATGGCTGAGATTCGCAATTACACCATGAATTTTGGTCCGCAGCATCCAGCAGCACACGGGGTTTTGCGCTTAGTATTAGAGTTAGATGGTGAGGTAATTGAGCGTGCTGATCCACATATTGGATTGTTGCATCGCGCTACAGAAAAGCTGGCAGAAAGCAAGCCATTTACGCAAAGCGTTCCTTACATGGACCGTCTTGATTACGTCTCCATGATGTGCAATGAGCATGCGTATGTTATGGCAATAGAAAAACTCTTAGGTGTTACCCCACCTATTCGCGCTCAATACATTCGCGTAATGTTTGATGAGATCACTCGTATTCTTAATCATCTTATGTGGTTAGGCGCTCATGCTTTGGACGTGGGCGCAATGAGTATGTTTCTCTATGCTTTCCGTGAACGTGAAGATTTGATGGACTGCTACGAAGCAGTATCAGGTGCGCGTTTGCACGCCGCCTATTACCGTCCGGGTGGCGTGTACCGTGATTTGCCTAATGAGATGTCACAATACCAGGCATCTAAATGGCATAATGAAAAAGACCTTAAGCGCATGAATGAAAATCGCCAAGGATCTTTATTGGATTTCATTGAAGACTTTACTCGGCGTTTTCCGGCTTGTGTGGATGATTATGAAACTCTGTTAACGGATAATCGCATTTGGAAACAACGCACAGTAGGTATTGGTGTGGTTTCTCCAGAACGCGCATTACAACTCGGTTTTTCTGGTCCTATGTTGCGCGGTTCTGGCATTGAGTGGGATTTACGCAAAAAGCAGCCTTATGAAGTTTATGCTGAAATGGATTTCGATATTCCGGTCGGTGTAGAAGGCGATAGCTATGACCGCTATTTAGTACGCATGGAAGAGCTGCGTCAATCTAATCGAATTATTAAACAATGTGTGGATTGGTTGCGTCAAAATCCTGGTGCTGTTATGTTAGATGACCATAAAATAACACCGCCTAAACGAGAAGCCATGAAAGCAGATATGGAATCATTAATCCATCATTTTAAATTGTTTACTGAAGGCTATTGCGTTCCAGAAGGTGAAGTCTATTCAGCTATTGAACACCCTAAAGGTGAATTCGGTATTTACCTGATTTCAGATGGCGCCAATAAACCTTACCGCCTGAAAATTCGTGCGCCCGGTTTTGCACATTTGGCAGCTATAGAAGAAATGGTAAAAGGGCACATGCTGGCTGATGTCGTCGCTGTGATTGGTACTCAAGATATTGTATTCGGTGAAATAGACCGTTAAACAGATAAAGATTTGCACACATGGCAACAGCAAACGCACAAACAAGACTCTCGGCTGAAATTAAAGCTGAAATTGATAAACACATCGCTAAATATCCAGCTAATCGAAAGCAATCAGCGGTGATGCCGGCTTTAACGCTCGTGCAAAATAGCAACGGCGGTTGGTTGACCACAGAACTTATGGATGCAATTGCTGACTACTTACAGATGCCGGCAATTGCTGTGTATGAAGTTGCTAGCTTTTATTCTATGTATGAATTAAAGCCTGTGGGTAAATATAAAATCTGTGTGTGTACCAATGTTTCCTGTATGTTATGCGGGTCTGATGAAATTGTTGCGCACTTAGAAAAACGCTTGGGCATTAAATTGGGCGAAACCAGTGCAGATAATAAGTTTACCTTAAAAGAAGTTGAATGTTTAGCTGCTTGTGGTAATGCACCTATGTTTCAAATTGGGCGAGAATACTACGAGAATTTAACGCCGGAAAAAGTTGATCAAATCCTGGATGATTTGGAGTAACAGGAATGGCAAATGAAGTTTGTTTCCGCACTTTGCATTTAGATAAACCCTGGACGCTTTCAACTTATGAAAGTGCAGGCGGCTATGCCATGTTGCGAAAAATCTTAAAAGAACAAACACCCCCTCAAGCCATTATAGAAACCTTAAAAACTTCTGGTTTGCGTGGTCGTGGTGGAGCGGGTTTTCCGACTGGATTAAAATGGTCTTTTATGTTGCCACGTGATGAAGCAGCACGTGATCGCATGGCTAACGTGCAAAAATACATTGTTTGTAATTCAGATGAAGGTGAACCAGGCACTTTTAAAGATAGAGACATTCTGCGCTATAATCCCCACGCCTTAGTTGAAGGAATGGCGATTGCTGGTTATGTTATTGGGGCAACAGTCGGTTATAACTATATTCGTGGAGAATTTGGTGGGCCTGTTGACCGTTTTGAAGCAGCTATTCAAGAAGCCTATACGGCGGGTTTACTCGGTAAAAATATTTTGGATTCTGGAATTGATTTTGACCTCTATACTCATTTAGGGGCTGGAGCTTATATTTGCGGTGAAGAAACTGCGCTCTTAGAATCTATTGAAGGCAAAAAAGGACAGCCACGTTTTAAACCCCCTTTTCCTGCTGCTTTTGGTTTATACGGTAAGCCAACAACCATTAACAATACAGAAACTTTAGCTTCTGTGCCTAGTATTCTTTCCAATGGTGGTGAATGGTTTTTGAATCTAGGAAAACCTAATAATGGTGGCTCCAAGCTATTTGCTGTTTCCGGGCATGTAAATAAGCCAGGAAACTATGAAATCCCGATGGGAACGCCTTTCAATGAATTGCTTGAAATGGCTGGCGGTGTACGCAAAGGGCATAAACTCAAAGCAGTGATTCCTGGCGGTTCTTCTACACCTATATTGCCCGCTGAAATCATGCTGCGACTCACTATGGATTATGATTCCATCGCTCAAGCAGGTTCTATGTTGGGTGCGGGTTCGGTTATTATTATGGATGAAACTACTTGTATGGTTAAAGTGCTGGCAAGAATTTCTCATTTTTACTATGAAGAATCCTGTGGGCAATGCACTCCCTGTCGAGAAGGCACTGGCTGGCTGGCTCGTATAATTCATCGTATCGCGCACGGGCATGGGCACATGCAAGACTTGGATGTTTTAGATGATGTGGCAGGTAAGATTGCAGGCAGAACTATCTGTGCTTTAGGGGATGCTGCGGCTATGCCAGTACAAAGCTTTTTGAAGCATTTTCGTGATGAATTTGAATATATGATTCAACACGGCAAAAGCAAAATAAATACACAAGCCGTTTAGAAAAAAAATAACAGCATAAAGTTTCAGAGATTTAATTCATGATTAAAGTCACAATAGATGGACAAACCTATGAAGCAAAGCCTGGTCAAATGCTGATTGAAGTGGCTGATGCGGCTGGCATAGAAATTCCACGCTTTTGTTACCACAAAAAATTATCTGTTGCGGCAAATTGCCGTATGTGTTTAGTTGATGTAGAAAAAGCTCCTAAGCCCTTGCCTGCCTGTGCGACGCCTGTCACGGATGGTATGGTAGTGCAAACACGCTCAGAAAAAGCCCGTGTTGCTCAGGCAGCGGTTATGGAATTTTTATTGATTAATCATCCTTTAGATTGCCCAATCTGTGATCAAGGTGGTGAATGTGAGTTGCAAGATATTGCAATGGACTATGGGCAAGATACTTCACGCTTTTTTGAACTAAAACGCATTGTATCTGACAAAAATTTGGGACCGCTCATTTCAACAGAAATGACTCGTTGTATTCATTGTACCCGTTGTGTGCGTTTTGGTGCTGAGATTGCGGGAGTTCGAGAAATGGGTGCTACCGGACGCGGTGAGCACACTTGTATAGGACCTTACATTGAACAAAGTGTTGATTCTGAACTATCAGGCAATATGATTGACGTATGTCCTGTTGGGGCGCTGACTTCAAAGCCTTATCGTTTTAATGGGCGAGCCTGGGAAATACAGCAACATAGTGGTATTGCTCCGCATGATGGCGTTGGCTCAAACATATATCTACATACCCGCCGCAGTCAGGTTATGCGTGTTGTTCCAAAAGAAAATGAATCTATTAACGAGGTATGGCTTGCAGATCGTGATCGCTTTAGCTATGAAGCTTTAACTTCTACGAAACGTTTATATCACCCTATGATTAAACGGGATGGTCAATGGCAGCAAACTGATTGGGAAACCGCCTTAAATTACGCTGTGCAAGGGTTAAAAAAGGTTATAGCTCAACAGGGTGTAGAGGCAATTGGTGCATTAGTTTCTCCAGCTTCTACACTAGAAGAACTCTACTTATTGCAAAAGTTGGTGCGTAGTTTGGGTTGCTCTAATATTGATCACCGCTTGCATCAGATGGATTTTAGCGATCAAGAGCAAGCCCCCTTGTATCCCCATCTTGGTCAAAACATTCAAGAACTTGAACAAACAGACACAGCGCTTTTGATTGGTACAAATTTGCGTAAAGAGCAACCTTTATTAAATCATCGCTTACGCAAAGCAAGTCTTAAAAATGCGGGGATGATTAATGAAGAAATTACCGCCAACATCATGGTAATTAACCCCGTTGATTACGAATTTAATTTACCCATTGCAGAGAAAATTATTGTATCGCCTTCAAAAATAGTTGCAGAATTGGCGGCTATTGCAAAAAGTCTATTGGAAATTAATGCTGGTTCTATTCCTAAGGGTATTAATAACCTCTTGGCTAATATACCTACAAAAAATATTCACCGAGTTATTGCAGGGAATCTTATTAAAGGGCTACATAAAACTATATTAGTAGGTAATTTAGCAGCGATGCACCCTGAGTTTTCCAAAATTCGTGCATTAGTAGCCTGGATTGCGCAAATGAGCACTGCTAAGTTAGGGTACTTGGCTGAAGCCGGAAATAGCGTAGGTGCTTGTTTAGTTGGAGCGTTACCTCATAGGGAAGTAGCTGGCAAAGTGGCTAAAAAGCCGGGATTAGATGCTTTTTCAATGCTCTCTAAAGAAAAAGCGCTTAAGGCTTATGTATTGTTAGGCTTAGAGCCTGAATTAGAAAGCTGTCATGGGTATAATGCTAAAGCCGCTTTAGAACAAGCTGAGTTTATTGTTGCGCTTACATCTTTTCAAACGGAGCATGTACAGAATCATGCTGACGTTATGCTGCCCATTGCGCTATTTCCTGAAACATCTGGTACTTACATTAACTGTGAAACAACCTGGCAGGTTACGCAAGGTGCTGTTCCTCCACCTGCAGAGGTGCGCCCAGCCTGGAAGATATTGCGTGTATTAGGTAATTTATTCTCTTTAAATGGATTTAATTATTCTTCTATACAACAAGTCCAAGAAGAAATCACCAAGCAAATTTCTGGTAAAATTAGCGTTGATAATTTACAGGGATGGTCAATGCCAGATAGCATCTCAAAAACTGAAGCAGCAGCTACTCAGCCTGAACAGTTAGAGCGCATTACGGAGTTACCTATTTACTCGTTAGATGCCATGCTTAGGCATTCGGCATCTTTACAAGAAACTCACGATGCTAAAATAGCAAAAATGCTTTATGTTCATCCTCTTCAACTACACAGATTAAAAATAGCCAACATGGCTATGGTTAAAGTTAAGCAGGATGATTTAGATGCTCATCAGTTACCGATTACCGCTGATGAACACATCCCTGATGGCTGTGTTTTATATTATGCAGGTCAAGTGTCAGGTGCTTGGCAAGGGCAATTAACGCTAGAAGCTACCTGATGATTTACTAGGAAAAATAATGCTAATTTCTATTGCTTCTGTTTCTCTTGCTCTATTGTTAATAGTTGTGGCGTTAGGCATCACAGCTTTTTACATGATTGAACAAATTCCGGTTTTTATCATTACGGTTCTTATTTTGTTGCTCATGGTGGCTTATCTTACTTATGCAGAGCGCAAGATCATCGGTTATATTCAGATTCGTATTGGACCTAACCGCGTAGGTCCACGAGGTTGGTTGCAGCCCATAGCTGATGCTGTTAAGCTCGCGTTTAAAGAAATCATCCTTCCTAATACATCTAATCGTTTTCTATTTGTGTTTGCACCTATATTAGCCATGGCGCCAGCATTAGCAGTCTGGGCGGTGGTGCCCTTTGCAAAGGGCTGGGTGTTTTCTGATATCAATGCAGGACTTTTATATATTTTAGCAATGACATCTATTGGCGTATATGGCGTTATTATCGCAGGTTGGGCTTCAAATTCTAAATATGCTTTCTTGGGTGCATTGCGTTCTGCTGCGCAAATTGTGGCATATGAAATTGCAATGGGGTTTGCTTTAGTGGGTGTTTTAATGGCAGCGGGCAGTTTGAATTTAAGCGCAATTGTCGAAGCACAGGCTGGTTCATACGGTTTATTAAATTGGTATTGGATACCGCTATTACCTTTATTTGTGATTTATTTTATTGCCGGCGTTGCCGAAACGAATCGAGCGCCCTTTGATGTAGCTGAAGGTGAGTCAGAAATCGTTGCTGGTTTTCATGTTGAATATTCAGGAATGTTGTTTGCGGTATTTTTCCTAGCTGAATATCTAAATATGATTTTAATAGCGGCTTTAACTGCTGTTATGTTTATGGGGGGATGGCTGTCGCCTTTTGCGGGAACTCCGTTTGATGCTTTTTTTGTTTGGGTACCGGGCGTAGTGTGGTTTTTTCTAAAAGTTGCTGTCTTTTTGTTTTTCTTCTTGTGGTTTAGAGCAACTTTTCCACGTTATCGCTATGATCAAATTATGCGCTTAGGTTGGAAAGTTTTTATTCCTATTACGATAGCTTGGTTGTTAGTAATAGGCGTATTTATCTTACTTGACTTACCGCCTTGGTTTGCTGAAAAGGGGGTATAAAGTGGCAATCTTTAATTATCTGAAGAATTTAACGCTATTAGAATTATTAAAAGGCTTGAATTTAACTGCCCAACATCTGTTTAAGCCTAAAATCACAGTTCAATATCCTGAGGAGAAAACGCCTTTATCGGCTCGCTTCCGAGGGCATCATGCTTTGCGCCGCTATCCTAATGGAGAAGAACGTTGTATCGCATGTAAACTGTGTGAAGCCGTTTGCCCTGCTTTGGCGATTACTATTGAAGCAGAACCTAGGGAAGATGGGTCGCGTCGTACTATACGTTACGATATAGATATGTATAAATGTATATTTTGTGGTTTTTGCGAAGAAGCTTGTCCAGTGGATGCAATAGTTGAAACCCGTAAATTTGAGTATCATGGTGAGAAGCGTAATGATCTAATCATGACTAAAGAAAAACTATTATCAATTGGTGATGAATTAGAAATTCAAATAGAAGCGGATCGCACAAAAGAATCTGTATATCGTTAAGTTGTTTTATATATCGAAAGAGGGGTAATCCCATGCGATATGTTGGGTTGTTTGTTTGTGTTTTTTTTGCTGGTTTGGTATTCAATTGCTACGCAAAAGAGGAAAAACACCTGTATCCGTCGGGAGCAATACATTTTATTTATAATAAAACTGCCGATGATAAGTTGAATGGAATCAGTAAAGAACTTTATGAAAATGGGAATATAAAAACAGAATTTGTTTATGAGCAGGGAAAATTAGTTACTGAAAAACGTTATCGCACAGATACCCAAATTGAATACGAATTCCAGTTAAAAAATGGTAGAAAAGAAGAGCGGCTTAAAATGTTTCATCCTAGTGGTGCATTGTTTAGGGAACGTTTTCTAGTTAACGGTGTTCAGGAAGGTATTGAGCACGATTATTATCCTGATGGTAAAATAAAAGCTGAACGTACCTATAAAAATGGCAAAAAAGAGGGCAGTGCCAAGGGTTATTTTACTAATGGAAAAATTCAGGGTAATTGGGTTTTCAAAAATGGAGAACCAGTAGCTGCAACAATTTTTTATATGACTGGTGAGATGCATTTAGTACATGAGTTTAAAGATGGAAAAATTCATGGTGCAACTAGAGAGTATGGTAAAGATGGTCAACTAAAGGCTAAACGATTTTACCAAAATGACAAACTTATCAAACGTGTGCGTGAGTAATATCCGTTCAACCTGAATAAATGTGGATAACCAATGATAAAGCTTATTTTTTATTTTTTTGCTGCTACTTTAGTGTTTTCTTCTGCACGGGTAATTACAGTCCGCAATCCTGTCCATGCAGCTTTATTTCTTGTTTTAGCATTTTTTTCATCTGCTGTCATATGGCTATTGTTGCAAGCTGAATTTTTAGCTATTGTCTTGGTTTTAGTTTATGTCGGCGCAGTTATGGTACTTTTTCTATTTGTAGTTATGATGCTAGACATAAATCTAACTACCATGCGTGTTGGATTTGCTCGCTATCTGTTTACTGGAATATTGGTTGGCTTTTTAATTCTAGTGGAAATGTTTTTGGTGCTAGATTCAAGCTTTTTTCATAAAGAAGGTTTGGCTCTGTTGCCTAGCATAGAGTCAGCGAAAAACCTAGAAAGCTCTTCCAATACTTTTGCTCTTGCTCAAGTTTTATATACAAACTATTTATACCCATTTGAAATAGCGGCTGTGATTCTCTTGGTTTCGATGGTTGCAGCGATTGCTTTAACTATGAGGCGCAGAGCTTATTCAAGAAATCAAAACCCAGCACAACAAGTTGAAATAAAAAGAACTGATCGAGTGCGTTTAGTAAAAATGCCTTCGTCTACATCTGCTGATTAAGTATTATCAGACTACATTCAAAAATACCGAGAGTTATTTATGTTGGTTTTATCTGATTTTCTTATTTTAGGGGCTGTTTTATTCTGCCTTAGCATTGCTGGAATTTTTCTTAATCGGAAAAATATTATTATTTTATTGATGTGCATAGAGCTGATGTTATTAGCTGTAAACATGAATTTTATCGCGTTTTCTCATTTTAATGCTGATATAGCAGGTCAGGTATTTGTATTTTTTATTTTAACTGTAGCAGCAGCCGAAGCTGCAATCGGCTTGGCAATCCTGGTGGTGTTGTTTCGTAATAAACACACGATCAATGTTGAAGACTTAGACAGCATGAAGGGTTAACATGGAATTTATTTGTCTTTTGATTGTTTTGCTGCCATTAATTGGTTCTATTGGAGCAGGGTTGTTTACCGTCAGTCGCAAGACTGCGCATTGGCTTACCAATACCTGCGTAGGGCTATCTTTTTTTCTATCTGTTTATGTATTTAAACTTATTGTTTTAGATAAACTATTACCGTTTCATTCAGGGACTTCTAATGAACTAACTCTCTATACATGGTTGAGTTTTGGTAAATTAAATCTGGAAGTGGGTTTTTTGGTTGATTCCCTGACAGCTATGATGATGGTAACTGTTACCTTTGTATCTTGGATGGTACATATTTATACAATTGGGTATATGTCTGATGATGAACATAATTGGTCAGACAAAAGCCTCGCAGGTAAGTCTAGCTATCAGCGTTTTTTTAGCTATATCTCATTATTTACTTTTTCTATGCTCATGCTAGTCATGTCAAACAATTTTTTGCAGTTGTTTTTTGGTTGGGAAGCCGTTGGCTTAGTCTCTTATTTGTTAATTGGTTTTTGGTTGCAGCGTGATACCGCTATCTACGCTAATTTGAAAGCATTTTTGGTTAATAGAGTTGGCGATTTTGGTTTTTTGTTGGGCATTGCTGCTGTGCTTATGTATTTTAATACGCTTGATTATAAAGAAGTGTTTGCTTTAGCGCCTAGTTTAAGTAATGTTTCAATAGAAATATTTCCTGATATTGAATGGTCTGCTATAACTATTATTTGTATTTTTCTATTTATTGGGGCGATGGGAAAATCAGCACAAGTGCCCCTGCATGTATGGCTACCTGATTCTATGGAAGGTCCTACCCCGATTTCTGCATTGATTCATGCTGCTACAATGGTAACAGCGGGGGTGTTTATGGTTGCAAGGATGTCACCCCTTTATGAATTAAGCACGACAGCTTTGAGTTTTATTCTTATCGTCGGTGCAATTACTGCTTTGTTTATGGGATTCCTCGGATTAGTACAAAATGACATTAAACGTGTTGTTGCTTATTCCACTTTATCTCAATTAGGTTACATGACAGTTGCTTTAGGCGCATCAGCCTATGCTGCTGGCGTTTTTCATTTAATGACCCATGCTTTTTTTAAAGCCTTGTTATTTTTAGCAGCGGGTTCAGTGATTATAGCCATGCACCATGAGCAGGATATGCGCAAGATGGGAGGGTTGAGAAAATATATGCCTATTACCTACATTACCGCTTTGCTCGGCACTTTAGCATTAACTGGTGTACCTTTCTTTTCAGGTTTTTTCTCAAAGGATGCTATCATTGAGGCAGTGCATTTTTCTTATGAAGAAGGGCGGTTTGGAGCTGGTTTTGCTTATTTTTCATTGGTTTTTGGCGTGTTTATTACTTCTTTATATTCTTTCCGTATGTTTTTCTTAACATTTCATGGTAAAGAACGTATGGATGAACATACGCGAAAGCACCTGCATGAGTCGCCTGTTGTTGTGACTGTGCCTTTGATTCTGTTGGCTATACCCTCTGTTTTAATAGGTGCTTTTACAATAGAAGCTATGCTTTACGGAGATTTTTTTGAATCAGCTATTCATGTAGCTAAGGAGCATCAATCTTCTCATGATTTTCATGGTATTAGTACTTTTGTTGTGCATGGATTAACTCAACCACCTTTTTGGTTAGTTTTGGCTGGGTTTGTAACCGCATACTCATTGTATATGCAGTGGACTGGTTTGCCAGCGTTAATTCAATCAAAATTTGTTTTTTTACATAAAATTTTATTAGATAATTATGGTTTTGATCGCTTTAATAGTTGGTTTTTTGCAGGCGGCGCAAGGGGGCTTGGTACCCTATGCTGGTCCGTCGGCGATGTAAAGCTGATTGATGGTTTATTGGTAAATGGTTCAGCTAAAGTGATTGGTATTTTCTCGCAAGTATTCCGCCGTATACAAACAGGTTTTCTGTCTCAATACGCATTTGCGATGATTATAGGTCTCTTGGTATTGTTAGGTTGGTTTGTCCATTTCTAAGCGTTTTTATCTACAAAGATATAAAAATAAGCAATAAGGAAAAAGCATGTCTGCTGAACTACCATTGTTGAGTCTATTGATTTGGCTACCTATAGCGGGTGGCGTGTGGGTTCTTACGCAATCTAAAGACAGTGAAGATGCCCTGTTAGTGCGTCCTATTGCTTTAACTATTGCGGTTCTTACTTTTTTATTTTCTTTACCTTTATTTTTTAGCTTTGACATTACTACAGCGTCTATGCAGTTTGAAGAAAAACTGCCTTGGATTCAGGCTCTGAATACCTATTACCACTTAGGTGTGGATGGTATTTCAATGCCACTTATTTTATTGACTACGTTTATTACGCCACTGGTAATTTTATCTGCCTGGGAAGTGATTAAAAACCGTCCTGCTCAGTATATGGCGGCTTTTTTGATTATGGAAGGTTTAATGAATGGCGTTTTTGCTGCTTTGGACGCTATGCTGTTTTATGTTTTTTGGGAAGCTATGTTGGTACCTATGTTTATTATTATAGGGGTTTGGGGGGGAGCTAACCGTATTTATGCTTCGCTTAAGTTTTTCTTATATACTTTGCTGGGTTCTGTTTTGATGTTGGTTGCACTTTTGTATATGTACAATCAATCTGGTGGTCAATTCAGTATTCTTAGCTTTCATCAATTAAATCTTAGTTCAACAGCGCAGACTTTAATTTTCTTGGCTTTTCTAGCAGCTTTCGCAGTTAAAGTGCCCATGTGGCCTGTGCATACTTGGTTGCCAGACGCACATGTTGAAGCGCCTACGGGTGGTTCTGTTGTTCTGGCGGCGATTATGTTGAAAATGGGTACTTATGGCTTCTTACGTTTTAGCTTACCTATTACCCCCCAAGCCAGCCACGAACTTGCCTGGTTCATTATTCTATTGTCACTTATTGCGGTGGTTTATATTGGTTTTGTTGCGCTAGTGCAGCAGGACATGAAAAAACTTATTGCCTACTCTTCTATTTCGCATATGGGGTTTGTCACCTTGGGTTTTTTTATTATGTTTGCAATATTGCAAAATACCCAATCGAAAGACATAGCTGCGATGGGTATTGAGGGAGCAATGATTCAAATGATCTCTCATGGTTTCATTTCTGGCGCTTTGTTCTTGTGCGTTGGCGTTTTATATGACCGTTTGCACAGCCGTGAAATTTCTACCTATGGTGGTGTGGCTAATACCATGCCGCGTTTTGCTATGTTTGTAGTGCTATTTGCAATGGCAAATGCGGGATTGCCTGGAACGTCTGGTTTTGTTGGCGAGTTTATGGTTATTCTAAGTAGTTTTCAGGCAAATTTTTGGATAGCGTTCCTGGCATCAACAACATTGATTCTTGGCGCTGCCTATACCTTATGGATGATTAAGCGCGTTATTTACGGAAGTATTGCTGATGATAAAATGGAAACTGTTGGACGTTTAACAGATATTAATGCACGAGAAACTTTCATTTTGGCTATTCTTGCGCTTGCAGTTTTGTTTTTTGGTATTTGGCCTGCTCCATTACAAGAAGTAATGCACGTTTCAGTCATGAATCTGATTGAACATGTGACACGTTCTCAATAAGGACTTACTCATCATGAATGTTCCCATGTCTGAACTGTATGTTTTATTACCAGAAATTTTTGTTCTTGTAATGGCTTGTGTCATTTTACTCGTCAGCGTTTATATTCCAGAACAATTACGCGAATTGAATTACCAGTTAGCTCAACTTACGGTAATTGGCGCCGCTGTTTTCACATTAGGGAACTCGACTGGTTCGACTGTTGTTGTCATGAATTCTATGTTTATTCATGATCCTATGAGTATTGTATTAAAGGCTTTTATCTATTTAATTACCTTTACTGTTTTCTTATATTCACGCCAATATCTGCAAGATCGTGATTTGTATAAAGGCGAATATTTTGTGCTGAGTTTGTACGCTATGCTGGGTATGCAGATTATGGTTTCTGCTTGTCATTTCTTAACGCTTTATCTCGGTTTGGAATTACTGTCTTTATCTCTTTACGCAATGGTGGCTATGCAGCGCGATTCTCAGCAAGCCACCGAAGCGGCTATGAAATACTTTATTTTAGGCGCATTAGCTTCAGGCATGTTGCTCTATGGTATTTCTATGCTTTATGGCATAACAGGTACACTGGAATTACAAAAACTTTCTGCGGTTATCGCAGAAGGCAATATTGATAATAAGTTGCTGGTTTTTGGTCTGGTTTTCATTATTGTTGGTTTGGCTTTCAAGCTTGGCGCAGTTCCTTTTCATATGTGGCTACCTGATGTTTATCAGGGCGCACCGACGGCAGTAACTTTGTTTATTAGTGCTGCGCCTAAATTAGCTGCTTTTTCTTTGTTGATGCGCTTTCTAGTGGATGGTTTATCTGGTTTGCACTCTGATTGGCAAGCAATCCTGATTATTTTATCTATTCTGTCTATGGGGTTAGGTAATATTGTTGCGATTGCCCAAACCAATATTAAACGTATGTTGGCTTATTCGGCTATTTCCCATGCGGGATATTTAATGCTAGGCATATTGACGGCAACTAAAGATGGCTATACAGCTTCCATGTTCTATACTATTGTCTATGCTTTAATGAGCATGGGGAGCTTTGGTGTCATTTTGCTTCTTAGTCGTGCTGGTTTTGAGGCTGAACGTTTAGATGATTTTAAAGGCTTAAATGAGCGCAATCCCTGGTATGCTTTTATCATGATGATTCTGATGCTTTCTATGGCGGGTCTTCCCCCTATGCTGGGTTTCTGGGCTAAATGGTCGGTGTTAAATCAAATTGTTCTCAGTGGTTTTGTTTGGTTGGCTGTACTGGCTGTGATTTTCTCTGTGATCGGTGCTTTTTATTATCTGCGTGTGATTAAGCTCATGTACTTTGATAAACCTGAAAGCACTGAAGCAATTGTTGCAAACGCAGATATGCGTATTGCTATTAGTCTTAATGGATTAGGTATTCTGGCTTTAGGCTTATTCCCGCAAATGCTGTTTCAAATTTGTAGCAAGGTTTTTTAGTGTTTTTTAGTAGCTGATTTCCGCCCTTTCCAATTAGAATTTCATCTGGTTGACGCTGGTTATTGCCAAAATCACACCTATGATGATGACCCCAATAGCACCACCAATCAACAAAATTGCTGCTGGTTCAATCAGCAGCAGTAGTCGCTTCATTCGCACCCGTCCGCTGTCTTCAAACAATCGCGCCAGTGATTTCAACATGCGCGGCAGTTCTCCGGCGCGTTCTCCAGCACGAATTAAATTGTGTCCGGTGCTGGTCATGGCATCATTGTCTTGTAATGCTTGCGAGAGTGGCGTGCCAGCTCGCACCGCTTTGCTTACTTGACTTAACTTGGCGCGTAAGCTGGGCAATTTGATGCCCTGTTGCGCCAATTCCAGAGAGCGTAACAAGGGCACGCGGTTTTCCAGCAGCGTACCCAACATTGCTGCCCAACGTCCGGTTTCCGCTTCCAGTAACCAGATACCGATCAACGGCAAGCGGCTGATTTCGTCTTGCATTCTTGCCCGCCAAGCGGCTTGCCGGAAGACATACACCAGCAACATGAACATACCAATTGCGCCAGTGATGACCCATAAAACATGGTTATTCAAAAACATACCAGTGCCTATGACGGCTTCGGCGAGAAAGGGAATTTCCACATCGCCGCGACTTTTGAGCAGATTGGCAAAGCGCGGCACCACCAGAATGAAAATCAGCAGTACAGCGGCGATTCCTGAGATAACCAAAATACTTGGATAAATCATGGCGTTGCGCATTTCATCGCGGATTTTAGCGGCGTATTCCATTTGTGCTACGCCATCGCGCAGGGCTTGAGCAACTTGTCCGGTGAGTTCACCAGCTTCCAGTAATTGAACTAAATACCAGGGTAAATCCAGTGGAGAGTCTTTCAGGGCAACAGAAAAAGCTGTGCCATGACGTAATTGCGTGGCAATTTGCGCAAAGGTTTGAGTCAAAACAGGTTGATGTGAAGAAGCCGCCAGAGAATCCACCGCTTCGATGAGGGAAACACCAGATTCGAGCAAGGTGGTGAGTTCATGCAGAATCATCAGCAGATCGCGTTCTTTGGGTTTGGCGTTTTGTGCGGCTTTTTTGGCTGCTGCGCCCGCTTCAAGGCGCAATTGCAGTAGGGTGAGTTCGCGGCGCTGAAGCTGTCGTGCGGCTTCGCGTTCGCTGTCAGCCTCCAGCACGCCGCTGATTTCTTGGCGCTGACTGTCTAAAGCGCGGTAGTGGTAGCGCATAATTAAAACGATTTCCGAAGGTTAAGTAAAGAGAGAAACGACTGCTTAAAAGAGCAAACCTTGTGCTGGCGTTTGTGCTTGTTGTAAATCGGGGGCGTGTAGGCTTAAACCGCATTCGGCATTGAGGCGCTGGATTAGGTATAACGCCAGTTGCGGCGCGAGGCTATTATCCGGCTCATGAACAAAGAAATAAAGCTGCTGTAAGCCGTTTTCTAACCATTCATGCAGAGGCGCTTCACCCAGTCATTGATGCGTGCATAATCGCTACGGTGCAGGCTGTTGCCGACAAAGCGTATGGTGGCTGTTGGTGTGGTCAGGCACATATGCAGCACGTCACGGCGTCCGCCTACGTCGGTGATGACTGTGCCTTTGCCATACGTTTGTAAGAGTTCAGCGGCTTGGGTAAATTGTTTACCAAGAAAC
The DNA here is from genome assembly GCA_020720115.1 of Thiomargarita sp. Taxonomy (GTDB): domain Bacteria; phylum Pseudomonadota; class Gammaproteobacteria; order Beggiatoales; family Beggiatoaceae; genus BB31. The sequence continues at coordinate 17,286 of DYPD01000052.1, forward strand.
CAAGCGGGATGGCGAAATTCAACGGCTAACGGCAAATCTGCTGGATAAATATCAAGAAATTCGCGTAAACGCGGCAGTTGGGAGGGGCTAAAACGTGGGGGCAATTGTAGAAAAGGCATACCTAAGCGGCTTGCCAGCGGACGAATGCTTTCGCTAAAAACATTTGTCCATTCAGCGGTTTGCCCCAAAGACAATTGATGATGACTAATTTCGCGTGGCTGCTTCGGGCAAAAAGCAAAATCTGGCGGTGTTTGTGCCAGCCATTGAGCGATGGTATCTGACGTAGGCACTTGATAATGAGTCACATTGAGTTCAATCGCATTAAACTGCCGAGCGTAAAAGCGGAGAAACTCTTTTTCTTTCGCTTGTGGTGGGTATAAACTCCCCCGCCAGGCTTTGTTTGACCAAATCGGACAGCCGACAAATACTTGTCCCGTTTCAGTGAGCCGCTCATGTTCAGCCAGGGTGCGGGCTGTTATCACAGCATCAGGCGGCAAGTCCCAAACGACCTTATCTGGTTGTTGTGTTTTACCAAAATCCATACATGTCCAAAAATGATCGAAAAACGCCTGTTGTCAATGGGCGGTGGCGGCTTATTCTGCTGGGTGGCGTGCTGATAACCAGCTTGAGCTTAGGGTTATGGTGGCTAACGGCTGATGAAACAAGGGTTGGCGCACTCGCACCGCAAGCACCGCAACAGCAAAGCCTGGCAGGTGCAGTGCCAGATTTTGCTTGGCGCGGGTATCAGATCAGGCCGCTGGCGGCTTTACAAATGCAGGCGCGAGTGCTCGGTATTGCCTGGTATCCAGACGGCGTGGGCGCAGATATAGCGCCGCTGGATTTGGCGCTGGGTTGGGGACCTATGTCAGATGAAGCCGTGCTGAGCGCCTTTCAAATTAGCCAAAGCCAGCGTTGGTATTCCCTTTCTGCCCCCAAATCACCGATCAGCATGTATTCCGCCGCGCAACACAGCGCCAATATGCACATAATTCCTGCCAATCAAGGCTTGCGGGAGCGACTGCGCCAGTTGCGGGTGGGCGATTTGCTTGAACTCAGCGGTTGGTTAGTGAATGTCAGCGGCAAGGATTGGCACATAGAAAGTTCTCTAACCCGCGATGATCGCGGGGCTGGGGCTTGTGAACTGGTGTATTTGCTATCGCTGGAGAAGCTGCCTTGATGCTGCAACTGCATAGTCTGGCTTACCCCATTACGGCGCTAGGACCGGGGCGACGTTTGGCGCTTTGGGTGGCGGGCTGTCCGCTACGCTGTCATGGCTGTATCACCCCACAATTACAAGCAGCCGACAGCGGCAAAGCCATTGCGCTTGAGCGCCTGTTGCAACATCTACTCAAACTGCCAACGCCGCTAGACGGCATTAGTCTCACGGGCGGCGAACCCTTTGCTCAAGCAGAGCCTTTAGCCGCCTTGCTGAGCGCCCTCAAAGCGGCGCGTAACCATTGGAATGTACTGGTTTTTTCAGGCTATCCCTTGGCGCATTTGCAAGCGCAAGCGGCTGCACAAAAGCTGCTGGCACAAACAGACATCCTAGTAGCGGGACCCTTTTTACCCGAACAACAACGGGCACATCCATTAGCAGCATCGGCAAATCAACAGGTGCATTATCTCAGCACCATCGGGAAAAGCTTGCACAGTGCTTGCGCCGCTTTGCCGCCCAATCAGGCAAATCTGGCGCTGGGACAGCAGGGCACACATTTATTAGTGGGGCTTGTGACTACTGAAAAACGCCTGGAAATTCATCAGCATAATGGCATACGGGTGGCTTAGACTCTGAACCTAACGCAACGCAAAAAAAGCATAGAGTCCAACCAGAGAAACCAGAATTAATAATAAAGTCACGGCGGCAATGGGCAAAAACCATTGGTTAGAAAGCCGAGTTTTCCCAATTGCACTGCTGTTGTGATTGGTTTGCATCAACGCCAAGGCTTCGTCGCGTTCGCGGCGTAACTTGGCCATTTGCTGTTCGGTTTCCGCCTGGTACTGTGCTATTTTATCGCGGAGCGCCTGTTGTTCCTGTTCTTTTGTCTGTAACATTTTAGATAAGCGTGATTGCAAAGCCGCTTCCATGTCAGCCGCCATTTGTTCCCGCTCTTCTTTAAGTTTTTTCAGGGCGGCTTCAATGCGGCTTTTATCACTACTTAAGCGACTGATTTGTTCACGCGAACTGCGTTGTTCATATTCTAATTCAGCAATGCGATAAATGAGTTGTTCAGTGCGCTGCGCCTCTTCTTGCGCTGGCTCAAGTGCGCTGGTTGCGGGCACTTTTTCATGGTCTGCGGTCATACAGTGCGATCCTCAAAGTTTGCGCGGCGGATAAGAGCTGAATAAAATTGCTCAATCTATTGATAAATAATGGTATTTAAGCATTTCAAGCGCATCGCCAGGGAGTTAGGCTTATAGTAACATTTCAACCTAAAGACGGCGCAGATACTTTACAAAATTCTCCAAAAACACACCAGAAGCAATTGATTATGAATAAATTCAACGCAAGACTAAAAACCCCTTGGGTAACGCGAAAGCGGGATTTTTTAACCCGTATGGGCGGCTGGTGGGCAATTTTTTGTTGTCTGGGTTGGCTCGGTTTTTCGGTTTCGGCGCAAAGCTCGGAAGAGTTATACCAAGCCGAAGTAGCAATCAGCGAACGTGAACCCAAAGCCCAAGCCGCAGCGCTGCAACAGGCATTGCGCCAGGTGATTACCAAACTCTCTGGGCAGCAGCGTTTCGTGCAGCCCTCGGTATTTAAAGCCAACGCCAGCGAAACAGACCTGCTAGTTCAAGGCTATGTGTATGAAAATCGTCCCGCCAACGAGGACGGCTTGCCGCAATCAGTGCTGGTCGTCAACTTTCATCCACAAGACATTGAAGCCTTCATGCGCCAAGCGGGCATTCCTTTATGGGGCGAAAAGCGCCCACTGGTGTTACTGTGGGTGGATGTTGAAGGACAGGGGTTAATCAGCCAAGATGAGCATCCGCAAACCGCAGAATGGTTGACCAGCAGCGCAGCGCAACGGGGTTTGCCGGTGTTGCTACCGCTGTTGGATTTAACCGACCGACTCGAAATCAAAGCGCAAAATATGTTGACCTTGGAACGCGATAAGGTTTTGCACAGTGGCGAACGCTACCGAGCCGACGCGGTGCTGCTGGCACACATCCACCCGCAGGACAACGGCTGGAGCGGGCAATGGAAAGCCTATACGCAAGCTGAGTCCCTGGAGTGGAAAGCCCAAGGCACAGTGTTGGCGAGTGTGCTGGATGAAGGCATCCAAACGCTAACAGACCAACTGGCGGCGCAAGCGCAAGCGCAAACGGCAAGCACTGCCGCTGATTCACCGACAGAGCCAGTGCAGATACGCATTGATAAGGTAGCGAATTATCAGGATTACGCGCATATTTACACTTATTTATCGGGTTTGGCGATGGTAACCGACCTAGTGCCGCTGCAAACCCAAGCCGACGGGCAATTGCTGTTGCAATTACAGGTACGCGGCGGGGCTAAAAACCTAGCCCCCGCCTTGCAATTAAGCCGCTTGCTCACGCCCGTAGCGCCTGAATCACCTCCCCCAACCCACCCCGAAACCGACGCACTCCATTATCAGTATCAACCCTAAAAAGCCCACACCATGATCGAAAACTTTTTTTGGCTCACAGAATGGCTAACCTGGTGGTTTAACTACGCCAGCCACTATTTATCACAAAATCCAGATTTATTCGGCATTCACCAAGGGCGCTACATTGCCGCTGCGCTCTTAGTGCTGACTGTGTTGCTGTTGTTGTGGCTCAGTCTGCGCTGGATTTGGCGCGTAGGCGGGCTGTATTTTCTGGCAATTTTCACCTTCAAAGGGCGCATTACCCGCGTGGTCGGGCATGTAGACGGCGACACCATAAAAGTTGAGCCGCCACAGCGCGGCGAAGAACCCGTTTCCATTCGCATGATTGGCGTAGACACACCCGAAAGCCGCAAATCCCTCTACATGGACACAGCGCCTTTTGGTAAGGAAGCCTCCGACTACACGCGCCAACGTCTACCCCGTTGGCAAAAAGTTATCTTATTGTATGATAAAGAAAAAAATGACAAATTCGGACGTGAGCTTGCCTATGTTTATCTGCCCAACGGCGAGTTTTACAACGCCTCTTTGCTCAAAGCAGGCTACGCTTGGGCTGCGCCTTATGCGCCAAACCTAAAATACCAAACTTACTTTGAGCGCCTGCAAGCGCAAGCCCAGAAAAAAAACATGCCAATATGGCAAGTTTATGATAATAAAAAAGAACTCAAAAGCAGCTACAAAAAAACTCACGATTACCGTGCCTTTAAGAAAAAGCACGAGCACTAAGCCTTACCATGATCCGCTTCGACTCCGTAAGCAAACGCTATCCTGGCGGCTTTGAGGCGCTCAAGCACATCAGTTTCCATGTCCAGCGCGGCGAAATGGCGTTTTTCACCGGACATTCCGGCGCTGGCAAAAGCACCCTACTGCGCCTTATCGCCTTCATTGAAAGACCCAGTAGCGGGCAAATCATCATCAATAACCTGCATTTAGGACGTCTGTCTGCGGCTCGCATTCCCTACCTACGCCGCAGCATGGGCATCGTCTTTCAAAACCACCGCCTACTGTTTGACCGCACAGTGTTCGATAACGTCGCCCTGCCGCTGGTGATTGCCGGCTTTCGCCATCAAGACATTCGCCGCCGCGTCAGAGCCGCACTGGACAAGGTCGGCTTGCTGGACAAAGAACGCAGTTATCCCATCACCCTGTCTGGCGGACAGCAGCAGCGTGTTGGCATCGCCCGTGCCGTTGTCAACAAACCGCCGCTGCTATTAGCTGATGAACCCACCGGCAATCTTGATCCTGAATTATCCAAAGAAATCATGCGCTTATTTATGGAATTTAACCAAGTAGGGGTGACTGTGCTGATTGCCTCACATGAACTCAATTTAATTCGCCTGACCGGATGCAGAGCATTGATTTTGCAAGAGGGACAACTGATTGACGACACAGCTCGCGCACCGACTCACACCGGAAATAACCTATGAAATTTCGCCGCCAAATCAATTCCGCCACCACCAGCGCTACTGTCGAAGGCTTGCTAGGACAGCACCCGCGCCTACAAAACCGCACCTTAACCGTGCAACTGGATGAATTTCTCACCCGCTTGCAGCAGCACCGCGAACAGACTGTGCCCGCTTACCAAAGCTACCGCCGTTTGCGCCAAGACCTCATCGAGCGCGAACGCGAACAACTGCGCTTGTCTGAGTTCAAACTCCAGCCGCTCTCCAGCTTTGTGCGTAACAAATTGATTAACCAAGTTTATTTACCCATGATTGGCGACAACCTGGCAAAACAAATGGGCACAGTGGGCGACAGCAAACGCACAGACTTGCTGGGCTTATTGCTGCTGATTTCCCCACCGGGTTACGGCAAAACCACCTTGCTCGAATACTTAGCGCAGCGTTTGGGTTTGGTATTCATGAAAATCAACTGCCCCACATTAGGGCACAAAGTGGTATCCATTGACCCCCAAGACGCACCCAATGCAACTGCACGGCAGGAATTGCACAAGCTCAATTTGGCGCTAGAAATGGGCAACAACGTGATGCTGTATTTGGATGATATTCAGCACAGCAATCCAGAATTTCTACAAAAATTCATATCCTTAGCCGACGGGCAACGCAAAATCGAAGGCATCTGGCGCGGACGCGCTAAAACCTATGATTTGCGCGGCAAACGCTTCTGCATTGCGATGGCAGGCAATCCCTACACAGAATCCGGCGAAGCCTTCAAAATCCCCGACATGCTGGCAAACCGTGCCGATATTTACAATCTTGGCGATGTATTAAGCGGACGCGAAGAAGTCTTTGCGCTCAGCTATATTGAAAATGCGCTCACTTCTAATAGCACGCTTGCCCCATTAGCCAATCGTGATCCAGAAGACTTGTACCGTTTTATCCGTTTAGCACAAGGCGAAGAAGTACCGAGTTCTAGCTTTGCCCATCAATATTCTGGCGCAGAAATGAATGAAATCATAAACATCTTACAAAAGCTATTCAAAGTGCAGCAGGTGCTCTTAAAAGTCAATCAACAATACATTGCTTCGGCGGCACAAGCTGAAGCCTATCGCACCGAACCCCCGTTCAAATTGCAAGGCAGTTATCGCAACATGAACAAGTTAGCAGAAAAAATCGTTGCAGTGATGAATGAACAAGAATTGCAAAACCTCATCAGCGATCATTACCAAGGCGAAGCTCAAACTTTAACCCAAGGCGCGGAAGAAAATCTGTTGAAATTAGCAGAATTACGCGGACGCTTAAGCCCGGAACAAAATGCCCGCTGGAATACCATTAAAGCCGAATTTAACCGTCGCCAAAGTTTAGGCGGTGCACAAGATGACATAAGCCAACGGGTGCTTAACCAACTGAGCTTAATGGCGACACATTTAGACAAAGTACAAAAACAATTGACGCAAAGCCTGACGCTGTGGGCGCGGCAGCAAACTGGTGCAGCGCGACAAGCTGACACAGGTAAAGCCTTGATTCCCAGTTTTGAGCTCTTAAATCATCAGCTTTCTGCCATTCAGCAAACTTTATTGGAAAAATCTGCATCAGCCAATAGTGCAGTTGAATTCACCACCACCCTGCAGGCGGTTAGTCAGGCATTAGCAAAGTTACCAGCAGTATCGCCGCACATAGAAGTGATCAATCAACTGCCCGACAGTTTAGCCCCTATCATTGCAAAACTGGTCAGCATGATTGATTCCACCTTATTGCCTTTGGTGCATGATTTAGAACGTAAATCCCGCATGGATTTAGTGCTGTGGAATCGCTTGAAAGATGTTTCAGAAACCCTGAAAGAAGTGCATAAAGAAGTGTCTGTGCAAGGCAAACAGATTCGCCGCTTGCAGCAGTCCCCGCTGACCTGATTTATCATTGCGTTTAGCCTGTGCAAGACGCAACAAAAAGTGTCATCGTTAGCGCACCATTTAACCCGACCTACCAGGCTTGCCGTCATTAAGTGAGTAGCAATCTGCTTCTGGGAATGCGGGTCATTTTGGCAAGCTTATACAGGCTACGCTGTCAGCCGCTACGCTCAGTCAGGAAATTGGCGATCCCAGCGTTTAACTGAATAGCAGTGACCTACCTGGCTCCGTTTGTCCCGCAAATTGCAGCCTTCGCGTTGGGTAAATATTTTTTGACAGCTTGTCTGTTAAGTGTGTCGCAAAATACCAATTCTTATCTAAAATGTAACAAAAAATAACTTAAACCAAGGTTGTCATCACTGGATATTTTGCATAATTAAAGTGCAATGTTTTGGTAGGCGAACAGCCATTTTGTTATTTGTCACCATTATCAGTTTATCGAGAGGTTGCGCATTATGAATCCGTCCCGCTATGTGAGTTTTTACGCTTTGCTGTTGAGTTTGGTGTTGTTGAGTCAGCAGGCACACGCAAGCTCCGCCGTGCAGTTTAATGGCAGCAATACCTACGGCACATCCAGCGAAAT
>DYPD01000053.1:0-1658 GCA_020720115.1 Thiomargarita sp.
GTGGAACTTTTATTTGTCTAACTAATTGATTTTTAAGCGCAACAAGTCTAATAAAGGGCGATTTTTTAATTTGGGTTCGGTAACAAGACAATCCAATACACTATCACCTTGATCGGGTAATGGCATGGCATTATCCTTCCATGCGGACAAACTAGCGTCATAACCTAGTGTCCAGGTCATACAATCACAATCTTTAGCTATCCACTTAGGCCAGAAAGTTTCCTCGTTTTCAGAATTTGACATCCATGTTTTGTACATATCTCCACCTAATCCATGTACAAAAATTAGGGTTAGCCCTTCAGTTTTTTCTTGTCCATAAACACATTGTAGTTCTGCCATATTCTCACCAGTCAGCGTAGATTGGGTTAATCACTTATTGCGAAACCCAATATATCAATACCTCATACACCCGCATTATACACCCGCATTGCCGAAATATAGCTCAATAGCTTGATAGGTTGGGCTGACGAAGGAAGCCCAACATGCAATGCCGCATTTGTTGGGCTTACTTCGACAGGCTCAGCACAAGTCGCAAAAAGACGCTCAACCCAACCTACATAAGCCCGCATCGTTTACCACGATTGATGCGCTCAAACCGCAGCGCATTTTACGTTTGCCTGTTCAACTTGCGCAAATCACGGTCGAAGCTGGCGATGTCCCAATCATTTTCCGTGGCAGTGACATGAATGAGTGCATCCACAATGTCCACCTTGCAGTCTCTGAATAAAATCAGGCTTTGTTTCTGGCGTTCCTTGTCAGGATTGACGGTTCCCGAATAATTCAGAAGCCCGGTCAACGCAGACACGATGTCCGGGCGCGAAACGGCGTAGACTTTCAATCATACATACACGCACTCCACCATGACACCTTCCAGAATATGCGCTTTGGCTGTGCCATTTTTGACGGGGGAAATCAGCGTGACCGCTTGCTCATAAAGTTGTGCGTTGTCTTTGAACAAGTAACGCAAAATCACGTTGGTATCAAGTAAAACGTCTTTTTGTTTTGCCCACCATTGGGACTTAATGGGGGCAGTACGCCGCTTCCAAACGCGCCAAACGCGCTTGCAAATCGGCAATCTCAGCCTGCTGGTCTTTCACCAACGCATACAAACCCACAATCGCCGCCAACGCCACGCCATCGGGGTCTACGGTGCTGATGGTTTTGTCATCTTCACCCAAACCAAAAGCAGCGCGGAAGTCTTGCGCCATCGGGCCGATGTGGCGAATGTTGTCGTCTTGGGTTTTGTAATTCCAGGTTTCTATCGGCAACGCGGCGACTTTTTCCAGCACCGCTTGCGGGTTGAAGCACCAGAAGCTTTCTGTCCATAGATTTTATTAGCGGCGGTGTCAATGTAAAAATCACCATCTATACTGGCAGCCCCGTCGGCGCAACTGTGCCGTTTAATACGGTTTTACCGTCTAAGCCATTCACACCATCAGGTGCCGTTGCACACATAGCTCGTGCTAACCACTTCATCCGCCGTTAATGTGCCGCTGCCATCGTTATCCAAGCCACTTTCAACTTTCTGCCCGCCGTTGGCGCAATTCGTGCCCGCTGCCTCGGCACTGCTGTTTACCAGCGAGTTCAAGCCATTCGTACCATCAGCACCATTAGCACCATCAGTGCCGTTGCACACATAGCTCGTGCTATCCACTTCA
>DYPD01000053.1:1758-24700 GCA_020720115.1 Thiomargarita sp.
CTGCTGTTTACCAGCGAGTTCAAGCCATTCGTACCATCAGCACCATTAGCACCATCAGCACCATTAGCACCATTAGCACCATCAGCACCATCAGCACCATCAGCACCATTAGCACCATTAGCACCATTAGCACCATTAGCACCATTAGCACCATCAGCACCATCAGTGCCGTTGCACACATAGCTCGTGCTATCCACTTCATCCGCCGCTAATGTGCCGTCACCATTGTCATCCAAGCCACTTTCAACTTTCTGCCCGCCGTTGGCGCAATTCGTGCCCGCTGCCTCGGCACTGCTGTTTACCAGCGAGTTCAAGCCATTCGTACCGTTTGTGCCATCCGCACCGCTTGTACCTGCTACGCCGTTGCAAACGTAGTAGGTGGCGGTGATTTCTGCGGCTTCTAGGCTGCCGTTGTTGCTGGTGTCCAAGCCGTTGTCAATTTTGTTGCCACCCGCAGGACAGTTAGCTCCGACTGCTTCGCTGGTGACTTTGACCAGTGAGTTGTAGCCGTTTGCGCCTGATGCGCCCGCTGGTCCGACTAAATTGGTAGCGACTGTCCAGATGTTGTTAGTTTTGGGTCCGTATAGGGTATTTTTGCTGGTGTCAATGTAGAAGTCGCCGTTTTTGCCAAGGGTTGTTGCAGGGGCGCCTTTGCCGTTGAGGAGACTGTTGCCGTCCAGTCCCGCTAAGCCAGGATCGCCTTTACCGCCTTGCGGACCTGGAATGCCGTCGCTGCCGTTGAGTGCCATGCGGGTGATTTTGCCGCGCCATACAGTGGCTTCTTGTGGTTCTATGCCTTGTAAGCGGATGCGGTAGTTGAGGATGCGTCCTTGGTCGTTGATCAGGACTTGTCCAACGTAGGCGGCATCGGTGCTGCCGTCGTAAGCGGTATCAAAGAGTTGTTGGGAAGCGTGGCTGATGCCAGCGGTTTCAAATAGGTCGCCTTCTTGAAACAATCCTGTTTTGCCGTCGGCGCGTTTGAGTAGCACGTCAAGGCTGTCTAAGCCTTGGTTGATGTCTACCAGCGGTATGTGGAGTTCGCCGCTGGCGAGGTCATAGGTTGCTGCGTCGTTTTGTGCCATGCTGATGACTTTGAGGCGAGCTGGGTTGCTGTCTGGGATATATTGCAATAGCATCCGATAGTTGAAGCTGCCTTGTGTGGTGGTGAGGAGCATTTCGGGGAAGTATGCTAAGCCGTTGATGCTGGTGAAGGTGACGTTGTGTAAGCCGAGCGTGGCATTGGGGGTTGCGCCCGCAAAGATAAACTCATCGCCTACTTGTGGCAGTTTGGGGGCGTTGGCTAGGCGTAAGGTGACGGAAAACGCGGCTTGTCCGTAATCAACATCCAACGCCGGGATGAATAAGATGCCGCTGCTTTCGTTGAAAGTTGCGGCTGCTTGTGCGGTGATGACTTTGAGGCGAGCGGGATCGCTGTCTGGGATGTATTGCAATAGCATCCGATAGCTGAAACTGCCTTGTGTGGTGGTGAGGAGCATTTCGGGGAAGTATGCCAAGCCGTTGATGCTGGTGAAGGTGACGTTGTGTAAGCCGAGCGTGGCGTTGGGGGTTGCGCCCGCAAAGATAAACTCATCGCCTACTTGTGGCAGTTTGGGGGCTTTGGCTAGGCGTAAGGTGACGGAAAACGCGGCTTGTCCGTAATCAACATCCACTGCGGGGATGAATAAGATGCCGCTGCTTTCGTTGAAGGTTGCGGCTGCTTGTGCGGTGTTGAAGGATAGCCACAATAAGCAAGCACTTAGAGCGGCTTTGAAACGGTAGCGTTTTGAGCGCGGTGGCTGGGTAGTGTGCATATAAGTTACTCAACAGATTGGAGTTTTAGGGTTAATCAATGGTCAGCAGTGTGGTTTTAAGACGAGCAGACTATTTGAATAGTATAGTTTAAAAGAAAAAGAAATTTGTGTAAAAAATATGGATTTTGTTCGGTGTTTTGCCTCGCTTCCAATCCAAGTAATGCCAGGTTATTTGAACCCTTATACGGATTTTGGTTTAAATGAGTTGTTTGGTGAAGAAACAAATCAAGACTTGAACTTTTTGTAAAGTTTCCAGAATAGGTTGGGTAAAAAAATCACCAACTTCTAATTCCCGCTAGAAATAGGTGAGTCGGATTGCTGTCTGGGATGCCGGTGTTTTCTCGTTGTAAGGTTGCCGCTGCTTGCGCGGTAATGAAGGGGGATGGGTGGTTTTTAGGCTGCCTTGACGTATACACAGCCCAGTAGGAACAAAACGCCTTTTTGTTTTGCTCGCCATAATGTAGCACTTGCCCTATAAATTGCCTTCTAAATTCAGCTAAAATACACGCCAGTCCACCGAGCTAACTACAAACTTCTGTCTACCTTGTACGGTGCTGATGTTTAAACATGCACTGGTGTTGAGTCTTACGAGGTCGGGTAGGGATAGTTTTGAATAAACAGAGGTGCGAGATGAACGGCATCGCTGATGCGGCGCGTCAGGCTAACTTGAGAGTTAAACACCGCGTTTGACTCGATTTTACACGGGAGAAGGCAGCAATGTGTGGCATTTGTGGCATCTGGCATTATGGTTCAGGTAAACAGGTAGAGCAGGATAAGTTGGAGCAGATGAAAGCAGTGATGGAGCGGCGTGGACCGGATGACGAAGGCTCTTATGCCGGAGATGCGGGTGCTCTGGGCTTTGGTTTTCGGCGTTTGTCTATTATTGATTTAGCGAATGGGCATCAGCCGATGAGCAATGCGGATGAGAGCATTTGGCTGGTGTTTAATGGCGAAATTTACAATCATCATGAGTTGCGCGAGGAGCTTAAGGCGCGTGGTTGTCAATTTCGTACCCGTTCTGATACTGAGGTGATTGTTTATGCTTATCAAGAATATGGTAAGGAGTGTGTCAATAAGCTGCGTGGGATGTTTGCTTTTGCGATTTGGGATGTGAAAAAACAACAGCTTTTTGCTGCTCGTGACCGTTTGGGTATCAAGCCTTTTTATTATTACCATGATGGCGAACGCTTTACTTTTGCTTCTGAACTTAAAGCCCTGCGCTTTGGGCTGCCGCAAAAACCAGAGCTTAATCTCTTGTCTTTAGAGCGATTTTTTACTTATCGCTATGTGCCTGGCGCTGAGACTATGTGGAGGGGGGTGTTTAAACTGCAACCCGGTCATCGCCTGATTAAAACGAAAAATAGTTTTAGCATTGAGCGTTATTGGCGACCGGATTTCACTACCCAGCCAATCAGCACTGAAGACGCTATGGCTAAAACCGAAGAACTGCTGAAACACGCGGTGAAAATTCGCTTGGAAGCGGATGTGCCGGTGGGGGTGTTGTTGTCGGGCGGGCTGGATTCGAGCACCATTTTGGCGCTCAGTCAGGCGCAATCGGATACCCTGAAAGCGGCTTTTTCGATTGGTTTCAAAGACGCGGGCGAGTTTGACGAAACGCCTTTTGCTCAGGAAGTCGCGCAGCATTTCGGCATTGAGCATGTGGTGGTGCGCATTGATGCGCATGATCTGATTAATCGCATTGAGGAATTTGTCTATTTGCAAGACGAGCCACTGGCTGACCCAACTGGCATTCCGCTGTATCTGATTTGCCAAAAAGCGCGGGAAAGTGTCACTGTGTTGCTCAGTGGCGAGGGCGCAGACGAAATCTTCTCTGGCTATGATCGCTACAAAATGGCGCCCTTTTTAGGTATCAGCGGCTCTCCGCTGTTGGCGCCCTTGCGCTGGGTGAGCGGTGCTTTCTCAAATTCTTTCAGTTCTGGCTCTTATCTGCGGCGCATTACCAGCGCCTTAGCGGGCAAAGATATGGCGCACAAATGGCACGCTGTTTCTAGCCTGTCGGCGCCGGAAATCCGCCGCGCCCTGCTCTTGCCCGACATAGACTTGCAAGCTGCACACGAGCATTTACTGCAACGCTTGCAACGCTGCTTAGAACCCATTAAACACCCGCTTAACCAAATGCAGATGATGGATTTGAACATGTGGTTGCCAGAAAACATGCTGACGAAAAAAGACCGCATGACCATGGCAGCTTCCATAGAAGCGCGCGTGCCGTTTCTCGATCACAAGCTGGTGGAATTTGGCTTAAGCCTGCCGCCTCACCTGCGTATGCACAAAATGACCAGCAAATGGATTATTCGCCAAGTGATGAAAGACAAATTGCCGTATACCAACGTACAACGGCGCAAAACCGGCTGGCCGATGCCGCTTGATGACTGGTTTAGAGGCGATATGAAGCAACTCGCCGCCGACACCCTGCTGGGCGACACCTGCAAACAGCGCGGTATTTTTAACCCCGCCGCCATGCGTGGCATGTTAGAACAGCATTGGGCAGGCAAAGCCCAGTACGGACGCCAGTTATTCATGGCGCTGTGCATGGAACTGTGGCTGCGGGAATATGGCTAACGGGAGCGACTCAATACATCCAGCAAGGCTTCCCAGACGCGCTGTACTGATAGCTCGGTAAAGCAAGCGGGGAAGACTTCTGTGGTGCCGCGATAAGCGCATTTTTCTTGTTTGCAGGGCGCACAGGCAAACTGGCTACGCAAGTGCGCTTGATGTTCGCCGTAAGTGCCGGTTAAGGCGGGATGCGTTGGACCGTAGAGCGTTAAGCAGGGCACTTTCAGCGCCGCCGCTAAATGCGCAAGTCCGGTATCTACGCCGACCGCCGCAACGGAGGTGCAAAGTTCAGCGGCTAAACCTTGCAAATTGCCCGCAGGCATCACACTGACTTGCTGATGTACGGCGGCAATGCGCTTGGCGCGTTCGTGCTCGGCTTCATTGCCCCAAGGCAGGCGCACGCGAAAACCGGCTGCGGTGGCTTTTTTTGCCAGGGCTTGCCAGAAGGCTTCAGGCCAATGCTTGGTTATCCAACTGGTGCCGTGCAAAAATACCAGCGTCGGACGGGACGGCATCGGGGTGGTCATGCTGTAACTGGATAAGCCGTAATCCGGCGGCGTGTCGGGCACGGGATAACACAGTGCTTGGGCAAATAGCTGGCGCACGCGCTCTACTGCGTGTTGTTCCCAGGCTACGGTAACTTTTTGCTCATACAGCAGGCTTGCCCAGGGTTCGCGGGCAGAGTGCTTATCTAAACCAGCGCGAGTACCGTGTGCTTGCCAGGCAATTAAGGCGCTTTTCATTAAACCTTGGGCGTCAATCACTTTGTCGTAATACTGCTCACGCAACAGGGCACGAAATCGTCCCCATTCGCCACTACGCCAAGTGCGCCGAGGGGCTTTGCGCCATTTACGCAAACTGATCGGAATGACTTGTCTAACCGCTGGATGCCAGGCAGGAATTTCCGCAAAAGCATCTTCCACTACCCAGTCAAAACGCGCTTCTGGATAATGCCGTAGCGCATCACTCAAGGCGGGCAAGGTGTGAATCACATCACCCAACGAAGACATTTTAATAATCAACAAGTGCATGATGAGCAGGGTTCCGTGCTTTAGGTAGGTTTGAAACACACAGGTAATGCTTTAGCTGTGTTCTAAAATAAAACCAAAACAAAGGCTTAGCTATTTTTATCAGCGCCATAATGCGGCTGGTTTGTGACAATTTTTAGCTCTCGCCATTGTACAACAGGCAAGCGCAAATAGACGCCGCCCGTCGAATCCGTTACTCTTGCTCGCCATGAATACACTGCTTAAAGAACTGCAAAACAACCGCCGTTTGCGCCTCGGTCTTTGGTTAATTATCGGCATTCTCGCTGCTTATGGCTTGATGTTGCTAGATGAGCAACGCCAAGCACTCAGCAAAGATTTCCAAACGCGACTAGAGCGCCTGGCGCATTTACAAAGCCTGGTCAATCAAAAACAGTGGTCAGCGCGTATGCAGGGCATCAGTCAGCTTAAGGTGCTGTTTGAAGAGAAATTTTGGCGTGCTAACAGCAAAGGCTTGGCAGAAGCAGATGTGAAAAGTTGGCTTGACTTAAAAACCCAACACGCCAGGCTTACCAACGCACGGGTAAATGTGGAAAACGCGGTAGATTTAGCCAAATTGCCGCAATTGTGGATGATTAATGCAGAAATTCAGGCAGATTTCACTCCGCAAGCCATACAAGAATTGCTGTTTTATCTGTACTTTGACAAATGGGTGGTGCTAGAGCGCGTCAACGCCAGCAACAGAGGCACAAAGCCGCGCTTTACCGTGCAGGTGCGGGTGTATTTCCAAAAACCGCAAAATCTTTGATGCACAACGCAATGCGTGTGCTTGAGTCAGTTTTGGCATTCGCTAGGCAATAGCAGAAAGGCTTGCTCAGGTATCTGCTCGGCGTGGCAATGCCAACGCCCGCTTTGTGGCAGAAAACTCAGACGAATCTGCACGCCCGCCAGCAATGCGAGACTGGGATCACTTTTCAAACGCGCCACGAGCGCCAGATTGGCACGATCCAGCCAGATGCTCTCAGTGTACGCGCCCTGGCTTTGTCCGCCCAGCAGCGCCAAATTCGGCGGAAAACGCCCCTGATCTTGGTAATAGTCTTCCAGTTCCCCTTGCAATCCCGCCAACAGGCTAAAAGCCTCCGCCAGTGGGCGCTGTTGCTGAAGCAACTGATAATCCGCGTAGCTACCGATGCGCGTTTCATTGAGAAACAATTGCCCGTCTTGCCAGCGCAGATGCAGGCTATCGTTATCGCCTTGTGTGCGCACATAGCCTTGCGTGCGCAGATAAGACCAGGGCACGTCACCCGCCGTCTGCGTGCTTTGATAAGCCTGCCAGCCTTTTTCCAGCCATTGACGGCTCGCCTCCACGTCCAAACTCAAATCCACAAACTCTGCCCAGTCTTGCCAAGTTTTGGGTAGTTGCTGCATAGTTTTGTTGAAATTCAGGGTAAATTGGATTTCCAAGTGCCCCTGAGCGCCTTCCAGCGCCAGGTGCGCCCGCACTTGCGGCGGCAAATCTTGGCGAGCAAATTGCCAATCTTGGTATTGCGAATGCTGCAAGCGAGTTGCCCACGCAGTCCAAGCCGTAGGCGTTAGCTGGCGCAGTAGCAGCGTCGCCTGCACTTGCACAGGCGCAGACTCCAGCGCCGTCCAATAAAACGACTGCACCTCATCCAAGCGCAGATGCACGCCATAATTCAGCGCATCCTTTTGCGCCTGAGCAGTTATCAGCAACCAAGCCGCTGTCCAGCGCAGATGCTGTTGTCCTTGCTGCCACAGCAAGCCCTGGCTATCCAATTCCCCCCTCAGCAAAGGCGCAACCGAGTCTGCCAACGGCGACACCGCCAGTTGCACTTGCAGCGGCTGCAAGCGCAAGGTACGGTCTGCACCATCTGAAAGCTCCAGCAACGGCACCCGCAAATGCAGCGTGCGCGGCAGCAAATCCGCCTGCAACTCAGCTTCTAGCTGCGCAGCGCCCAGACTGAGCCAGCCCTGACTCAAAGCCGCCAGTTTCAGTTCGCCGCTGGCAACCTGCAATTGCCAACCCGACGCTAATGGCTGCAAATCACCGCTTAAACCCTGCCATTCCAAGCGCCCAGCCCCCTGTTCCAGCGCCTTTTGCTGCGCAGGTATGTGCAACAGGATGCGCTCGGCTTCTGCCTGCAACAGCAAATCCGGCAACTCACCCACCAAGCGCGTCCATTCAGTCACCTTAGGCAACCCCAGAATGCGCCGATTAACCTTATGATTTTTAATTAATTTTATATCAGTTTTTAAGCGTTCCCACCAGCTACTTTGCCAGTCAATCTCATTAGCAGCCAACGCAGCCACCGGCGACGGTGGCGATGGCAGCACATCTGACATAGCGGGCAAGGCAGTGTCTGGCAGATAAAAACGCCGCATAGCCGGCACACGCACAGCGGTTTCCGGCGCTTGCCAAACCTCTGGCGGCGATACAGGCACAGCGGGAAAACGGGGCAGCAACACCGCCAGCAACAACAACATCGCCGCCAACAAAACGCCCAAAACGCCTGATAAGCGTTGACGCACTGGCGCACGCGGCGCGACAACCACGCCAATCAAGGGCAAAGGCAAAGATTCAGCAGACACAGGCGCATCCTGGTGATAGACATCCGCCTGCGCCCCCGCCTCCGCCAGCCGTTGGCAATACGCCAACGCCTGCTCACCCTCAAGCTGCTCTTGCAAACACACGGGTGCTCCCGCAAATAACCCAGCCAACTGTGCCACTGGACGACGACTCAAGAGCGCCAAGCGGTTGAGCACCTGCGTCTGGCTAAAACCAGGCAGCATTTTGCCAGCAAATAAGACACGATAACGGGAAGACTGGGACACAAGCGATTTTTTTCAGGTTAAGTGAGATACCGGAAGAAGATTGAGCAAGTCTGCGCTATTCTATACGCAAAATGCTGAATAACAAGCATAACCAATTGTTTTTAAGGGGTTTATACAACCAACTTAAGCACGGTAAAAGACTGATTTTTATGTTCATATTAACCAACCTCAGTTAAGATAATAAGCACTCTCAATAAGCCAAGGATGTCGCATGGAAAGCCAAGACCTAAAAAAAGCCGGATTGAAAAGCACACTGCCGCGTATGCGAGTTTTGCAACTACTTGAAAACAGTGAAAAACGCCATATGACCGCCGAAGAAGTCTACAAAGCCTTAATGGAATGCGGCGAAGACGTAGGACTGGCAACTGTGTACCGAGTATTAACCCAATTTGAAGCCGCCGGACTGGTCAATCGCCATTATTTTGAAGGCGGCCTGTCCGTATTCGAGTTAAACCAAGGTCATCACCATGACCATCTTTTATGCGTAAAATGCGGCAAGATTTTTGAGTTTATAGACGACACCATCGAAAGCAGACAACGCCAAATAGCCGAAAAAATGGGCTTTGCTATCAACGACCACTGCCTCTACATCTACGGCGTATGCCAAAAACAAAATTGTGAACACAATCAAGATTAAGCAGAAAAAATATTGCCCACTACAGGCTTGGATTATATGATAAACCGAGTTGAATCATCGCCATAAAACACCTTACATTAGCCCATTCAAAGCCTAAAGTATCCATTAATTGCATGACAGCCTTACGGGTCTAGTAAAATCTTCAACACTTGTGGGGCTAAAGAGTCCACAATGCCCGACAATTACCCACCCAATACTTAAAAAACCATAGCATTATTCTAATAAAATAGGTTTAATTTTCGTGCCTGTCTTGAGCATTGACAGTTTACCCCTCTGTCATCGCACATTTACATTCATCTAAATCTAAGGGGAATGAGGAAAGATACATGGAACTGAAACAGAAAGGTCAAGAAGCATTTATTCCGTTGAAACAACTCATGGTCGCCATGAAATGGACAACTGCGGCTGATTTTGATTTAGCAGCAGCCTATGAAGGTAAAGATGGTAAACAAGGCATGGTCTATTTCGGTGATTTAGGCAACATGAATGGTTTTCCTTACATGCAGTTAAGTGGCGACGAAGGCGTTGGTGATTCAGGTGGAGAAAATGAAGAAACCATGCGCATCACTCGTTTAGACGAAATGAATAAGGTGTGGATTTTCTGCTGGGACTACGGTCAAATGCAAAGCGGTGCCAGCGCTCGTTTTGCTGACAGTGATGTAAGCCTAGCCATTGTAGACGATGCGGGTAAAAGCGTTTCTGTCAATCTGGATTCCGGCGAAATGGGTAATGTATTGTGCATTGCCACCATTGATAACAGCAGCCCGATGGGTGCAAAACTCATTAATACCAGTAAAATAGGCACTTTAAAAGGACTTAAATCACTGGATCAACTGATGGCAATTGCTAACAGTTAAGCGGTTCATTCTACACCCCGCTTGCGGGGTGTTGTTATTCAAGCAGAAATAGGAGATTCATCATGAGCTTTGCAAATGTTAAAGACTGGTTAAATCAACAAAAAACCAACTTATCCGACGCGGTAACGCGGTTTAAAAACAAAGACTTTATGGACGCTGTAGTTGCTGGCTGTGCGCTCGTCGCGGCAGCCGATGGCGGCATTTCCACAGAAGAAAAACAAAAAATGGCGGGCTTTATTCAACGCACCGACGAATTGAAAGTATTTGACATGGCAGAAGTCATTAAACAATTCAACAAATTTGCCGACAACTTTGCATTTGATCACCTAATTGGCAAAGGTGAAGCCTTAAGAACCATTAGTAAAATCAAAAAAAATGTTGAAGCTGCACGTTTACTGGTGCGCGTTTGTTGCGCTATTGGTACAGCAGATGGCGATTTCGATGAAACCGAAAAAACGATGGTACGGGAAATCTGTACCGAATTAGGTTTAGCCGCTGCTGAATTTGGATTGTAATTAGAACCTAGTGTAGCGCAAGCGCACACTGTGCTTGCGCTAACAGCATTCGTTGTTCCTCTCTGATTAACCCCGCCTACGAGAATAAAACCCCATGCCATTCAGTCAAACAACCCAGCTATCCACTATTGTAGGTTTTATGGAAGAACTCAAGCCTTCTAGTATTCTCGACGTAGGTACAGGCATGGGAGTCTATGGATTTCTGGCAAGAACTACTTTAGAACACGTCAACCTATTCCATATTGAAGGCACGCAAGTCATACAACGCCCAAAATCTGCATGGAAAATTCGCATTGAAGGGGTAGAAGCTTTTCCCACTTATCTAACACAGGTGCATGATTATGCTTACAACCAAATGCACATCGGGGATGCTTTAGAAATTCTACCCGGCTTAGTAGAAAATGACTACGAATTAGTCTTAGCAATTGATATTTTAGAGCATTTTAGCTTTGCCGATGGGCAATTGTTTCTTGCGCAACTGAAACGTTTAGCACGCAAAGCCGTGTTAATCAGCACACCGCAAGTTTTTATCCCTCAAGACATTGCTGCCAATCCTTATGAAAATCACCGCTCTTTGTGGACTGATAATGATTTAATCGAGGCTGGATTCACGGAGATTTTACCCAATCCGCACAGTTGGATTGCTCTTTATCAGCCGTAAAAGATACCCTGTTGTATTTCCTATTCACCACCCATTCACTTCTTCAATTAAGACTGCAATATGGATACAAATCCACAAACCGAAAAACAACGCACACAACTCTGGGCGGCTTACCAGGCTTTATCTGCAACCGAGCAATCCGTGCTGCATGTGCTCTCAGTCATTTATGAACCCATTACCCGTCTTAACTTACTCCATTGTATTGCGAGTGCGAAAGTCCGCGCACCCGATAACCGCAGTTTGACGAGTACCAGCTTGAAATCTGTGCTTGACGCTTTACTCGCCAAAAGATTTATAGAAGAGAACCCCGGACGGGGTATTCTCTGTTCTCCTCTCATTGTAGAATTAATTGCGCGTGAATTGGTTGCACAAGGCATTTTTGCGCAGTTAGTATCTACGCTAGAAGAAGCTTTACCCTCTACTTATAGCTGGAAGCACAGTTTTAATTCCCCAGAACAATTTATTCGTGCCTTGCGTATCGGTGTTTATCAAAATAATGATGATTACATTACTCGCCAAATAGAAGTGTATGGTAACAGCCCACAACTTAATATTTCAGTGAATGAGGCGATGCGGAGCATCTATAAAAATCCCTTTGATGAAACTTGGTTCAAACAACTACCCACTCTCTTTAGATTCAATGCTTTTATGATTGAACTGGGTGCTCTACATGCTGATTTGAGTCCACCTAACCAATTTTTAGAATTAGCCAAAACCACCGCGCCTCCTGATATTAAGGACTCCAAACTGGCTTTATCCGTCTGGCTGAGTGTGCGTTTAGTGCTGGCGCGGCTGGATATCTTGCGCGGCGATCTTGCCAGTGCGCAGCAAAGTGTGCGTGTCACGGGTGAAGAATTTGGTGGTTCTACCATAGGCACTAAATCATTGGATGCGGATATTGCTGTATTGCAAGGTGATTTTGCCCGTGCAGAAACGCTTTATGAGCATTGCTTAGACACTATTCGCAAAGCGACAGGGAAACGCAAAGCTTTTCTTCATGGCTTTGATAGTATTTTTATGTTGCTGACGCTATTGCGCCATGCTGCAAGTGCGCATTTGTCGGAAGCCAAACTCCATATTGAAGCTTTACGGAGCTATGATTCGGGAAGAACCAGTGCAATGGCTCTTACTGCGACTAGCGAGTCGCTGCAAGGTAAAAACCAAGATTTGAACTTTCTCAAAAAACATGTCCCCTTAAGTTTTCCGGTGACAGACAGCTTAGGACAACTGCTGTTGATGCTAACCCTGTATTGGAATGATCCAGAACATTTACACGCCTATCGTGCGCCTTTGCACAAATTCTGTGAACAAGCGCAAAAAAACGGCTATCTGTGGATAGCCGCAGAAATTGCTGAAGTTATAGGACGGGTATTTAGCAGTAAAGAACATGCCAAATTTGCTCGGCAATTTCGTGAACAAAGCGGGACGCAAACCCTGGTAGATTTGATTAAATCCAAACCCACTTGGGAACACGCGCTAACAGCTTTGCAGAATTTTCATTCTGACGCCAGGTCAGTGAAAGTACAGCACAATGCTGAAAATCGTATGATTTGGTTGATACAGAAAACGGGTGCAGATTACTCAGTTTCACCGAAAGAACAAAAGCGCACTGCAAAAGGTGGGTGGACAAAAGGACGTGCGATTGCTTTGAAGCGTTTACAAAATCCTATTGCGAATGGCTTGGATTATTTAACTGAGCAAGATTTGAAAGCCTGTGGTCATGTGCGTGAATATGAATATGGCTATTATGGACAAACTCAGTATGTATTTGATGATAAAGTTTTGCTTGAACTTATTGGTCATCCACTCTTGTTTTGGGAAAATGCACCCGAAATTCGTCTTGAACTCATTAAAGCAGAACCGCAATTGCTGGTGAAAAAAATAGGTAAAGGTAAGTTATATATTCAACTTGAACCCTTGCCACAAAATGAAGAACAAACGCTGATTATCAGCAAAGAAACTCCGACCCGCTTAAAACTCACACAGGTGACGCCGCAGTTTTATCAACTGTTAAATATTTTGGGTAAAGAAGGTTTGACTGTACCCGAAAGCGCACAAGAACAAGTGGTGCAAGCGGTTTCGCAGGTGTCTTCACTGGTCACTATTCATTCTGACATTGGCGGCGAAGGCATGAGTAATGTGGAAAGCGTGGCAGCCGACGATACCCCGCATGTGCATTTGTTGCCATTTGGTGAAGGGTTAAAAATGGCGGTGTTGATGCAGCCATTCAAAGCCGCTGGCGGCGGTCCTTATTATTCGCCCGGACAAGGTGGCAGCACTGTGATTGCGGAAATTGAAGGTAAACGCCTACAAACTACCCGCGATTTGAAAGCCGAACAAGAACAAGCGGAGATTATTGAAAATACCTGTAGCATCATTCACGAAGTTGAACAATTGGATCGTGAATGGTTGATTAATGATCCGCAAATGTGTTTAGAGTTGTTGCTACAACTGCAACACATCCAAGACGACATTATTCTGGAATGGCCTGAAGGTGAAAAATTCAAACTGAAAAACCAAGCCGGAATGGGGCAATTTAGAATCAGCATCCAGCGCGAAAACGACTGGTTTGGGATGCAGGGCGAATTACGCTTGAGCCAAGATGAAGTGTTGGACATGCGTAAACTGTTGGAATTGCTGGATCATTCGCCTGGGCGTTTTATCAAAGTGGGGGATAACGAGTTTGTCGCCCTAACCAGTGAGTTTCGCAAGCGCCTAGAGGATTTGCGCGGTTTTGCGGAAAAACACGGCAAGGGCGCCCGCATTCATCCGCTGGCAGCCCCCGCGTTGGAAGATTTTTTTGCTGAAGTGGGCGAATTAGAAACGGATGTGCATTGGCAAGAACACCTGCAACGCTTGCGCAGCATGGAACATTTTCAGCCCGCATTGCCCAGCACCTTGCAAGCAGAATTGCGTGATTATCAGCTTGAAGGCTTTCAATGGCTGGCGCGGCTTGCTTATTGGGGCGTCGGCGCCTGCCTTGCTGACGACATGGGTTTGGGGAAAACGCTGCAAGGCTTGGCGCTGATTCTCAGTCGTGCGCCTGAGGGTCCCACATTGGTGGTTGCGCCCACGTCTGTGTGCATGAACTGGCTCAGTGAAGCGCAAAAATTTGCGCCGACGCTCAATCCGCTACAATTTGGTTTGGGCGAGCGACAAAAAATGTTGGATGAACTCAAGCCCTTTGACTTGCTGGTCTGTAGTTATGGTTTGTTGCAACAAGAGGATGCGGCGGACATGCTGACGAAAGTTCAGTTCCAAACCATCGTCTTAGACGAAGCGCAAGCGATCAAAAACGCCGCCACCAAGCGCTCGCAAGCCGCCATGCAACTGCAAGCGGGATTCAAATTCATCACCACCGGCACGCCCATCGAAAACCACTTAGGCGAACTCTGGAACCTGTTCCGTTTCATCAACCCAGGTTTGCTCGGTTCGCTGGAAAATTTCAACAGCCGCTTTGCCGCACCAATTGAACGCGATCATGACCGCGACACACGCAACCGCCTCAGACGCCTGATTCAGCCGTTTATTTTGCGCCGCACCAAAGCCCAGGTACTTAGCGAATTGCCCAAACGCACGGAAATCACTCTACAAGTCGAATTATCCAAAGAAGAACTGGCGTTTTACGAGGCACTACGCCAAAAAGCCATGCAAACTCTACACGCGATGGATGCGCCGGAAGGACAAAAACACCTGCAAATTTTGGCAGAAATCACCCGCTTACGCCGCGCTTGCTGCAATCCGCGCCTGGTAAAATCCGACATCAAACTACCCAGCAGCAAACTGCAAGTCTTCAGCGAAGTGCTTGAAGAACTGCTGGATAACAACCACAAAGCACTGGTTTTTAGCCAATTTGTCGATCACCTGTCACTGCTGCGCGAATACCTAGACAGCAAAAACATCCGTTACCAATACCTTGATGGCAGCACGCCATTCAAAGCACGGCAAGAAAGCGTCAACGCCTTCCAAGCCGGACAGGGCGAAGTCTTTCTCATTAGCCTAAAAGCCGGTGGCGTGGGCTTAAATCTCACCGCCGCAGATTATGTGATTCACATGGACCCCTGGTGGAATCCGGCAGTTGAAGATCAGGCATCCGACCGTGCGCACCGCATCGGACAACAGCGCCCAGTGACCATTTACCGCTTAGTAGCGCAAAACACCATCGAAGAAAAAATCGTTGCCTTGCACCATCACAAGCGCGATCTAGCCGACAGTCTGTTAGAAGGCAGCGACATGAGTGGCAAACTATCCGCCCAAGATTTATTAAATCTCCTCAGCGAAACCTAATGCCAGATCGCAGGCGGCTGGCGTAGTTGCGGCGCACACGCGAATGCTCGGCAGCGTACCATCGCTGTGCGTGTGCGACGAAAAGAGGTCGCACTTCTACCCGGCTCGCCGTTTGTGTTGCGCTTAATCTGACGTGCATACGACCTTAATTCTTTACCGCAGTGCGCATTTTTTCGATGGTTTGACTGCTGGAATAACCCGGTAGAAAATCTAGCACTAGCACTTGTCCGCCGCTGTCTTGCACGCATTCGTGTCCTGCAATGTCTTGCACCTGATAATCCCCACCTTTCACTAAAATATCTGGTTTTAGTTTGCAAATCAATCGCTTGGGTGTATCTTCGCTAAAAGGCACGAGCCAGTCCACGCACTCTAGCGCATTCAAAACCGCCAGACGTTCGCTTAAGCTATTGATTGGGCGGGTGTTGCCTTTTAAGCGGCGCACTGAATCGTCATCATTAACCGCCACCAGCAGGCGGTCGCCGAGTTGCCGTGCTTGCTGCAAATAATGCACATGCCCAGCGTGCAAAACGTCAAAACAGCCGTTGGTCATCACGACTTTTTCGCCGCGTACTTGGGCGGTGAGGATTTGCCGCTGTAGACTGTCTTCGTCTTGAATGCCGCGCAAACTGTGGTTGTGCAATGCGGTTTCTAGTTCGGCAATGGAAACAGTCGCTGCGCCTAATTTGCTGACGCTCAAGCCGGCTGCAAGATTGGCTAATGCAGTGGCGCTGACCAAATCTTCTCCCGCTGCCAGCCCTGCTGCCAACACGCCTATCACTGTGTCGCCAGCGCCGGTCACGTCATAGACTTCTCGCGCATGAGCGGGCAAGTGCAGGGGAAGGTGTCCAGCGCGAAGCAGGCTCATACCCTGTTCGCTACGGGTGATAAGTAGCGCCTCTAGTTGTAACTCCTGGCGCAATTGTTCGCCTTTGCGCTCTAATTCGCTCTGTGTTGCACAAACGCCGACTATAGCTTCAAATTCGGATAAATTAGGGGTGATGAGGCTGGCTTTGCGGTATTTGCTAAAGTCCCGTCCTTTGGGATCAACCAGCACGAATTTGCCCGCCGCCCGTATTTGGTCAATGCAGGCGGCTGGATCATGGAGCCCCCCCTTGCCATAATCTGATAGCACAACCCCTTGAATTTTCGGCAAAAGCCGCTCTATATGCTCGAGCAACGCAGTGCTGTCAAAATGCCCTGGGGTTTCTTCAAAATCCAAACGAATGAGCTGTTGATGGCGACTGAGCACACGCAGTTTAGTGATGGTGGGGATTTCTGCCAGGCGCTGAAAATGGCAGACAACACCCTGCGCTTGCAACAAACGATAAAGAGTATCGGCGGCTTCGTCTTGACCGGTAACGCCCAGCAAATACACAGCACAGCCCAGCGCACTGATATTCAACGCCACATTTGCCGCGCCACCAGGGCGCTCTTCGCGTTGCGTGACACGCACCACCGGCACGGGTGCTTCGGGAGAAATCCGCGAGGTGTCGCCGTGCCAGTAGCGATCCAGCATAAGATCACCGATGACCAGTAAATTGGCTTGCGCAAAAGCGGGAATGGATAAATTCATAGAAATCTCTTTCATTGTTCCTGAAGAATGCTTTTATAGTATATTCAGACTATAAGTTGCAAAATAAAACTTGACTCAAGCGTGCAGCTTAATAACGCGGCATATAGACTTGTACCTGATAACGTGCGCACTCTTTAGCAGAATACAGCATTTTATCTGCTTGCTCGATGAGATGTTCACAAGGCAACAGATGCGCTTGAGAAGGGTGGCTTTTCCTCATGCAAGCATTCTACGCCGCATGAAATTTCCGCGCTCCGTGCATAGAACATGACACAAAGACCAATACCCACGTTAGTTAACGACAGCATGACATGGCTATGTAAGTACCGACTTCGTAGCGAGAACTCTACCGTGGAATGCTGGCATGAGGAAAACCCGACAGGTTTAACCAACCTGTCGGGTTTTGTTGTTTGTGCAGGGTTTAGGCTTGAATTAAACTCGGTGGTTGTGATGCTTTCAATTTCTTATGGTGTTTGAAGTTCATCAGTGGTTGTTCTTGCTCAGCGAGGGGCGGCAGTGGTTTTAAGATAGTAAAAAAGTTGGTTAAATAACCACCATGCTCGGCAATGTCGGATGCTTTGCTTAAATAGCCTTGAGCAATCAACGCATTAAGTCGGTTGACAATGTAGGGTTTGCTTAAGGTAGTCTCTTTTTGCAGTTGTTTTAAGCTGGCATATCCGTTAGGGGTTGAAGTTGTTGATAAGCAGTTTTTGGCAAAAAGCCTAGTATAGGAGGTACTTTTGCTTTGGGAGTCAGTGGGTTATTTAGTCAAGCCAATTTTGTTGCGCACTCCTGGTTATTAAAACCGATTGCGGGCGGCATGATGAACGGCTTGCTGTTTCCCGTGCTATTTGGCTTGCCGTATTTGTTAGCCAGCGGCATGGCGGATCGCTTAACGGGGATTATTGCGGGCTTATTGGGAAGTGCGGGTGTGTATTTGGGCGTGATGTTGCTGAGCGGACAAAGCATTGAAACCGCTTTGTTGGGTAGTATGATCGGTTTTGCTTTAGGAATTTCTTACCATTGGTGGAAATCACCTTTGTTTTACCTATTACAAATGCCGTACAACCAATTTTTATATCGCTCTGAACAATTAAAAGGCACTACGCAATTATTAAAAAAACACAGTGCATATTGGGATGAACATCAATGGTTACCTTTATATGGTTTGGATAAACATTTAGTATTAGTGGCTGAGCGTGATGCTCATGCAGGCAAAGCGGCTTTTAGCGACTTAAATCATACCAAGCAACGCTGGGCAGTGATTCAAGCTCAATTGGAATTATATATTCGAGCTTTAGAGAAAAAACACAGTTTAGAGGACATTCAAACGGCTCATCAACAACTACCTGCATTTGATTTACTGAAAGAAACACAACTAGAAACTTATTTGAATTGTTTTAGGGATTTGAGTATTACTATTCATGCCACCATTTCAAAAGAAGATACACAGCTTCGCAAGCACTCTTTAGAAAAAAATATTGACGCTACGGGGGAACTATTAAAAGATTTAACCCACGTTAAACATGCACAATCCCTGCGCTTATGCCGCATTACAGAACATTGGCGTAAACAACTCACCGAATATTCTCGCAACCTGAATCACCAAATTGAACTCAAACGCCAAATCAAAAATCCCTACATTACCGGTGTGCCACTAACCACTGCCGTGTCTGAGGTGTTTGTTGGTCGTCGAGAGGTTGCTGCAAAAATTGAAAACTTACTGCATACGGCTCATGCCGCACCCATTTTACTGTTGGGACAAAGACGCATGGGTAAAAGTTCTTTATTGAACCATTTGCCGCGTTTTCTACCTCAAGAATGTATTTCTGTCGCATTAGATTTACAGGGAATTTCTAAAGTCAATTCGGCGGTGTTCTTTTATAATATTGCGCGTATTGTGACACGCACCACTCAACAACAGGGTTTACTACAACTGCCTAACGTAACAAGGGAGTTTTTTCAACGTGAACCATTGACAGATTTTAATGAATGGTTAGATACTGTTGAAGATACTTTAGCAGGAAAAACCCTGTTGCTGGCTTTTGATGAATTAGAAAGTCTGGATAATGCGTTTACGGATAAGAGTTTAGAACAAGATGCTATTTTAGCGACACTACGACATATTATTCAACATCGCTCACAATTCAAAATCTTGCTTGCCGGTAATTATTTATCATCTAGTTGGTCAAGCTATTTGATTAATATGGAAACTTTGTATTTGGGCTATTTGAAACCAGATGAAGCAAGAGAGCTTATTCTAAATCCAGTGAAACATGAATTAAGCTATGATGAAACTGCAATTAATCATATCTTGTCTCTAACACGCGGACATCCTGCTTTATTGCAATATTTGTGCAAAGCCATTGTAGGCATAAAAAATAACCAAGCAACTGAACATAAAGCTTATGTAACAGCTACCGATGTAGAAGCAGCAGTTCCCATTGCATTACAAAGTGCTACCCAGTTCTTAATTTACATACAACAAACAGCGGGAGAACTAGGACAAAAAGTCTTACTCTTTATTGCTAAACAGGGAGAAAACACGGCTTTTAATATCAGCCAACTGCCATTTGATAGAGAGACACTCAAAACCTGTTTGCATAACTTGGTACAACAGGAAATTATAGAACAGAATAAAAATGAAGCATATCAATTTCAAGTTGAAATGATGCGGCGTTGGTTTATCAATTCCAATTGCCAATCAAAATGAATGCCGCCCAGTAATAAGGCAGTTGATAAGTTGATGCGTGAGTAAGACAGGCTGAGGGTTGCATTTGATGATTGAGTAGTTCTAATTGTGCAGTGCGTAAGGCTTGTACTGCTGACATAGGTTGCTGCAATAGCGTATAAAACCGCTCCATCAAATAACAAGTCGAAGCATCATTGACTTTCCACAGACTTGCCAACGCCGTTTTTGCACCTGCTTTAACTGCAACGCCCGATAAGCCCAAAGCGGCACGTTCATCACCTTTTGCTGTTTCGCAGGCACTTAAACTAAGCAATTCTACAGGCTCTCCTCGCACAACATTATGCTTTGATAAAGTTTCTAATTCCTGCAACTTCAATCGCTCATTGTTATGAGCTAATAAAAAGCTATCTTCAATTCTATTCTCGAATGCACCATGCGTTGCAATATGTACTGCGGATGCAGGATAAGCACTGGTATTTTGACGAAAATTATTTAGTGTAAAAGTTTGATTTTGCAACACACGTTTATTTACTGCCAACGCTTGTAGTGCATCAAGTTCTATTTCTACATTAGGTAAATTAGGAAAGTTCGCAACCTGCTCAGATAAACCAGCCAGAAAAAAGTTTTTCAATGAGCGGCGTTTTTGTTGATCAGTTAAACTTAAACTCGGCACAACCACAATGGCATAGTTTTCTAACAAATACTGTTGTTTCTGCTTATTATAAAAGACCGTAAAGGGTACGGTGCGTAAGTCTCCATCCGACACTATAATCAATGTTTGTACATTTGAAAGTTGTTTTTCAAAAGGATAGATCAGTTTTTGATATAAGAATTGAGACGGCTTATGTATATCTTGTAACGATGTGAGTGCATTACTGAGTGAAGCGGATAAATTCTTAATAGCTGTTTTAATAGATTCAATATCTGGTATTTCACTAAACCCAATAACACCCTGATGATATAAAAAAACAACCAGCCTATCAGGTAAAAACACCGGATATAACACAGCTTCCTGTTCAGTCAGCTTGTTCCAAATACTTTTTTACTCACCGTTGCAGGCTTCTGAATCCGTGTTATTCGTGGCTATACCAGCAATACAATCATCTCGATAATAGGTTTGCAACTCAATTGTTTTAAACCCTTCTAAAATAGTTAATGCTTTATGTAAATAGTCTTGCTGCAAGACTGTATCTGATTTAGCTTTTGCTTCATCAAGTAATAAAGCAATAAATTCTAAATAAACCTGAACATCCTCTTTTTCATGTAATGATTTTTTAGTCTCTGTATAATCATTTACAGTGAGCAATTGTGGACGGATTTTTTTCAGGAAATCAATTGCATTTTGATAAGCAGTTATTGCTTTAGAGGGTTCATTCTGTACTTTATATACTTTTCCCAAGCGATGTTGCCAATGAAACAATAATTCGACAGCTTGTGCTTGTTGCGCATAAAACACTGCTTGATTTAATAACTGCACCGCTTCCTGATAATGCTTAGAATCAAAATAAATTTGACCCAATAGTGCATAAGCATGACTGCTATAGATAGTGTTTTCTTTTGCAGCAATGATTTTTTTTAACAGTTCTATTGCGGACTGTGTTTGATTTAACTGATAAGCTATTTGGGCTAGATGTAATAAATTTTCTGGCTGTTGATTAACAGAAGATTGAGATGTTTTAAGTGCTTGTTGCAATGCTGTGAGCGCGTGATGATAGATGTCTTGCTTAGTACAAGAAGCACATAGCGACTGTTGTTTGCTTGGAGAGAGTTCTTTTAAAAACGCATCTGTCCACAATTGCGCAATGTTAATCAATATCTTAACAGTATCAGTAGCCTCTTGTGTTTGCGTCAATGCCTCAGAATACAGCACCAGGGCTTTGGCATAATTGCCCGTGTATAAGCGCGTATTGCCCGCTTGTGTGAGTGCTTCAGAGAGCAAATGGGCGGTTGCTTGTGGTTGTCTTGCTAATTTAACAGCTAATTCTACTCGTTCTCTTGCTGAACCAAGGGTGTTATTAGCACGATAAAGCTCACTTAATGTAAGCAGAATAGAGATATGACAATTCAAATCAAGCTTTGCTTGAGACAGTTTGTTTTCCAACACCTGAATTTTTTTCTCATGCGAAAAAAACTGTCTGCCTGCGGTTTCATCACAGGCAGCGTAGCTCATTCCTGCCCACAGAAAACCGCTTAAAAATAAACTAGAATAGTGCATAGGCTAAATGTCTAATGTGTTAGTCAATGGATAAGGACATTCCCATTTCTTGCTTTGTATGAATGCTAATGTTTCAGCTTCATGCAGATTATTGGGGATTTGATGAAAATGTAAGGTCTTTTCAATGTTACCTAATTGAATACTATATTGGCTATTGTCTTGTATCCTGAATGTATCTAAGGGCAAAGAAAACTCATATTCACCCGCCTCCCATTCATCCCACCATGTAGAATCTTTTACTTTTAAGGTTTCTGTGGTTTCTGCCTGTTGACGTTTTAATATAAACGCTGTCAGCGGTGGCTTAAAACAAAAATGCCGATCATTTTCACCGCGTTGAACGACTAGAATTTTTATACAGTCTATCGGGTTTTGCGTTTCTGGATCGATACAGGCTCTCTGTATTTCCGCGGCATTTTGATCTACTGTGTCTGCGTCGGTAGAACTCGCTGTTAAATCAGTATTGCTTGCTGGCAAGGGCGGGCTATCATTGGCTAATACAAGAATAGCAAAGATAGATAAATACACGGCTGATACAGTTTTAATGATAGAGTTCATGGTATATTTCCTTTAAGTGAGATTATTCAGTGTGGATATTTTTTAATTCATACGGTGAAGGATACAACTGATAAGGTTTAGCAACAAACTGGCTTGTATTGTCCAAATTTCTTGAAGAGCAGGCTTGCATCGTTTCGGGTGAAAGAAAATCAGGCGTAAAAAGCTGTAACATACTGTTTAGGTCTATTTCGGGAGAGTTAATGTCAACAACACCATGAATACCGAGTTTTGAAGAGGCATCAATCAGATTATTTTTTATTGGAGGAAATTTGAAAATACTTGTAGTGTTGATATTGATATTACCGCCGTTTCCTGCATCAGTCTGTGCAGTAATTGAGGCGTTATTCATTACCATCAGTTTGGGAGATAGATCAATATTTCCACCATTACCTTGTTCTGCTTGAACACTGGTTGTAATTTTACTGTTATTGTATAGAAAATAACCCGAAGATTGAATGCTGATATTCCCGCCATCTGCCCCGATGGTTTCAGTGGTTATAGAAGCCTTGTCCATTTCTAATTGATGGGTAGATAAATGAATAGAACCCGCATTCCCCAGTTTCACATTGCTTGTATCAGGTTCTTCAGCAAGTACATAGGGAGTTTCTCCAACACCGCTGGTGCTAGAAACTATTGATTGACTGAGTTGTATGTGTTGAGCCTGAATATCAATAGACTTGTTGCAATATAAAAAATTAGTATAATTTTGGTAAGTTTTTGACA
>DYPD01000054.1 GCA_020720115.1 Thiomargarita sp.
GCTAATATTTATGATGGGAAAGCTGGAACACTATTGCTTGATAGACTTTTTAGTATAGTCGGATTACTGAATCTTTAAAATAAAAGATATATAAAATCATATGCTTAATAATTATAAAAATATAATTATTGAGTAATCCTACTATAAATTCAAACCATGCCGGTTTTTTTATATCATGCGCTGGTTTTAAATCACTTCACTTAACAAAGCGTCTATCATGCGTTGGGCTTGTCCCACATAGCCACCGCCAAACAAGTTGGCGTGATTTAAAATATGATACAGGTTATACAGATTTTTCCGCACTCGATAACCGGTATCCAGCGCCCAACTTGCCTGATAAGCTGCATAAAATTCCTTATCAAAGCCGCCAAATAATTCGGTCATCGCCAAATCCGTCTCACGATCTCCAAAATAAACTGCTGGATCAAAAATAATGGGTTGCCCATTTTCCTGTACCGCATAATTGCCCGACCAAAGATCGCCATGTAGCAAAGAGGGTACTGGCTGATAATCTACAAAAAAAGCGTCTAACTTCTGCAACAAGCGCTCTCCTTGCGACTGCAAAGCCTCGCCAAAACCATGACGTGCTGCGAGTTGCAATTGAAAACCCAAACGCTGCTCGCGCCAAAAATCCAGCCAATTAGCTCTATAATCATTAGGTTGCGGGCTAGAACCCAGATAATTATCGCGTCGCCAGCCAAATTGTTTTTGTGAACACCTGTGCATCTGCGCAAGCTGCTCACCCAGTAACGCCGCCGCTTCGCGGTTGCCCCCTGAGCGAAAATACGTCATGACCAAAAATGCCTGATGTCCCGCTACACCCCAGCAAATCGGCTGTGGCACAGCAATGCTGTTGCTGGCTGCAAGCGCCTGTAATCCTTCAGCTTCAGCAGCAAACATCGCCTCGCAAGCGAGGCTGTTGAGCTTAACGCAGTAGTGCTGCCCGCAGCCTTGCAACACATATGTTTGATTAATGCAACCGCCACTGAGCGGGTTGGCTTTTGCCACCACGAAATTCTGTCCGACGGCAGCGCTAATCTGCGCCGCCAATGCGTGCCAATGAGTGTTCATTACTGCTTCCATTAAAAGGCTTCCAAGGCATAGAATTGCGCAGTATAGCCTAAAGCTATCTTTCTGAAAGCGGGCTAAAAACCCTATTAAATAGCTCACGCTTTGCCAATTAAAGACAGTAATATGAATGAGTTAGATGAAATTCCCGAAGCTGAATTGCACCCGCGTCGGCGCACTTGGTTGCACCTGATCCCGCTGGCGGCGGCGCTCTTGGCGCTGAGCTTGTTTTACCTGGTGTGGCACCAAAGCGGTATTTTGGTGACGCTGACGTTTCAGCAAGGGCATGGCTTAAAAGCGGGCGATACCTTGCGTTATCGCGGCATTGACATAGGGCAAGTGCGCGAAGTGCGGCTTAATCCGCAATTGCAGGGCATCATCGTTAAGCTGCATGTGTTGCCTTCGGCACAAAATCTCTTGCGCGAAGGCAGTCAATTTTGGATTGTGCGTCCGCAGGTGGATTTATCCGGTGCTTCTGGTTTGGATACTGTGATAGGCGCGAATTATTTGCGCGTATTGCCCGGTGAAGGCGCGGTGCAACGCCAGTTTGTTGGCTTAGAAAATCCGCCTTATTTAGAACTGATGCCTAAAGGCGGCGTCACGCTGCTGCTGCGCACGCCAGGACAAGGCAGTCTGCGGGCGGGAGCGCCGGTGGTGTACCGCCAGGTGGTGATTGGCAAACTCATCCAGGTGGGGTTGAGCAAAGATGCGGGCGCGGTTGAAGCGCAAGCCTACATAGAACCGGATTATGTCAATTTGGCACGCAACAATGCGGTTTTCTGGAAAATCAATGCTGCACGTTTGGATGCCGGTTGGTTAAGCGGCATTTCTTTGCAAATTGAATCGGTGCAAAGTCTGGTGACAGGCGGCGTGGGTATGGCGCTACCGCCGCAGCCAGGCGAGCGGGCAAAAGACGGACAACTCTTTGAACTACAAGAAGAAGTGCGTGACATCTGGTTGCAATGGCAACCGCATTTGCAAACCCAAGACAGCCGCCAAACCGCTGCCCAGCGCCCGTTGCCGGTGCGCGGCTATTTAAGCTGGCGCAACGAGGGTTGGCTTAATGTGCTCAAAGACACCCAGCGCACCGCTTGGTTATTGCCGATTGAGGGTGGTTTGCTGGGACCCGAAGCACTGTTTGCCTTACCCGCCAGCGCCAAGCCAGGCAGCGTGCATTTGCGCATCGGCGACCTCAATTTAGGCTTGCAGGCAACGGTCGCGCAGCCGGTTGCTGAAGGCGTGGCGCTGCTGCCTTATCCTTACGCAGCGCCGCTATGGAACATGCAAAATCAACGACTTGCACAACAACCCGAAGATGTACAAATTTACACAGGGGCGGGACAAGCGCCTTATTTTGTCACCGCTGACCGTCTGCAAGCCGACCACAGCGGCGGCTGGCAAATCAAAGACGCAACCCTGGCAGAAACCTATTGGCAGGGCGCTCCAGCGGTTGCCGCCAGCGACGGCAAATTGCTAGGGCTGTTGCTGTTAGACGACAAAAGCGCCCGCATACGCCTGCTGCCCAAGTTAGACAGCATTGCGCAACCCTAAACAGGAACATCATGCTTTTCATCAGTGTTATTCAAGCCCGACAACTGCTGCTGGCAGCTTGGCGCACCGGTTTTTTTACTGCCCTTAGCCTGCTGCTTGCCTTGCTACTGGGCTTAGTCATGTTTGCTGGTTTAGCCGCCGTCACCGAACAGCGCGAACTGCAACTGAGCCTGTTAGCGGGCGGGCTGCGGCTGTTGTTGGTGTATCTCATAAGCCTTTGGCTAATTAGCCATGTGCAACAAGAATTTCATAACAAAACCCTATACTTACTGCTGGCATTGCCGGTTTCGCACCCAACCTATCTAGTTGGCAAATGCTTAGGTGCAGCGGGTTTAGCCTTTATCTGTGCGCTGTCTGCCAGCCTGTTGCTGTTAATTTATCAGCCGCCGTTTGTCGGACTGCTGCTGTGGGGCTTGTCCTTTAGCGGCGAATTGCTGATGATAGGCACTGTCAGCCTGCTGTGCGCCCTCACCTTACGCCACACGACGCTGGCACTGACCGCAACGCTAGGGTTTTACCTGCTTGCCCGCAGTATGCAGAGCCTTCTAAACTTGGGCGAACACCTGCTACAGCCGGCTCATAGCGGGCTGGATCAAGTCTTGTCCGGGTTCTTATGGTGGCTGGCTTGGCTGCTGCCCGCGCTGGATCGCTTCAGCGATTCCGCTTGGCTGCTTTACCAACCTGGCGACTGGCAAACGCTGGGTGGGCTACTGTTGCAGACCGGCATTTACCTGCTCTTGCTGCTAGGACTCGGATTCATTGATTTAGCGCGGAAAAATTTTTAAGCCAATAACAGCGCCAGGAATGCCCGCATACAGTTTTCTGATAGCCGCAAATGGCTCTATTCAAGCCAGAGTATGGCAAAATACCCACTTTTGTAACCAACTGCTTTTCAACAACAACTCATGGAGACTAGAAACATGGCAAAAAATGCCTTTTACGCACAATCCGGCGGAGTTACCGCCGTCATCAACGCCAGTGCTTGCGGAGTCATCGAAACCGCCCGCCAACACCCCGACCAAATCGCCAACGTCTACGCAGGACGCAACGGCATCATCGGCGCACTGACCGAAGACCTCATAGACACCAGCAAAGAATCCGCTGCCAACATCGCCGCCCTACGCCACACACCGTCAGGCGGCTTCGGCTCATGCCGCTACAAACTCAAAAGCCTAGAAGCCAACAAACGCGAATACGAGCGCCTTATTGAAGTCTTCAAAGCACACGACATCGGCTACTTCTTCTACAACGGCGGCGGCGACTCCGCCGACACCTGCTACAAAGTATCCCAACTCTCCGAAAAAATGGGCTACCCCGTCCAAGCCATCCACGTCCCCAAAACCGTCGACAACGACCTCCCGATCACCGACAACTGCCCAGGCTTCGGCTCCGTTGCCAAATACATCGCCGTCTCCACACTCGAAGCCAGCTTTGATGTACGTTCTATGGCAAAAACCTCCACCAAAATCTTCGTCATCGAAGTCATGGGTCGTCACGCAGGCTGGATCGCCGCAGCCGGCGGACTGGTTGAAGACAACAACATCCCCGTCCTCGTACTCTTCCCCGAAGTCGAATTTAATCAAGACAAATTTCTCGCTGCCGTCAAAGCCAAAGTCGAACAACACGGCTACTGCACCATCGTCGTCTCCGAAGGCTGCCACTACCCCGACGGCACCTTCCTTGCCGAACAAGGCACCCGCGATGCCTTCGGCCACGCCCAACTCGGCGGCGCTGCCCCCGTTGTAGCCAACATGATCAAAGAAGCCTACGGCTACAAATTCCACTGGGCAGTTGCCGACTACCTACAACGTGCCGCCCGCCACCTCGCCTCCAACTCAGACGTAGAACAAGCCTATGCGCTGGGCAAAGCCGCCGTCGAAAAAGCCCTTGAAGGCAAAAACGCCATCATGCCCACCGTCGTGCGCGAATCCTCCAACCCCTATAAATGGAGCATCGGCGAAGCCCCCTTAAGCGAAGTCGCCAACGTCGAAAAAATGATGCCCAAAGACTTCATCACCGAAGACGGCTACGGCATCACCGACGCTTGCAAAGAATACCTCTACCCACTCATCCAAGGCGAAAACTACCCGCCCTACGATGACAACGGAATGCCCAAATATGTACAACTGGACAATGTAGCGGTAGAAAAGAAATGTGCGGAGTTTGAATTGAAATAAAGAAGTGTTTGTTCTTGCTACCAAGCTTTGCTTGGTAGCACAATAACTAGAGTCTCAATATGAAATTAAGCGACCCACACAATGCAGAACACTGGCTTGAAATCAGCCGTCAAAGAGAAAAAGATGCTAAAGTATTGCAAGATGCACACTATGAAGTCAGTGCGGTATACATGGCTTGTTATGTCATTGAAACAGCACTCAAAGCCTATCAAGCTGCACATGGTGACAAACCAAAACATGAACATTGTTTAAGAAAATTGTTTTCCGCCTCATCGGGTTTAACCTTAAACATTCTACATAGCCATGCAAACTTTTTACTTGATATAGGTGTTGATCCTGATTCTCCCAATGATAAAGCCTGTTTTACCAAACTACGTTATCAAACCGCATTACCTACTCTCCCTTGTACAGTAGAAGAACTACTAAAATTTGTTTACATGTCAGCCAACAACTTACGCCATAAAACTTAATAAAAAGAAAGGAAAAAAACCCTATGCCTAACGAGACACAACAAGAACTACCTTTATGGGCAAATTTACTTGAACAACCGGTTTTACAACCGACTAAATTTCTTTCTGAAAACTTAGAGGAGCACTTCTCCTCGGCTCCATTAGCAGTCACCTTTTATTCTTTGCGTGGCGGTGTAGGACGTACAACTGCTTTAGCCTATACTGCGCTTGCCTTGGTAAAAGCAGGAAAAAGAGTGATTTGTATTGATAGCGATTTAGAAGCACCAGGACTGAGTGATATTTTTGGACTACGAGAGCAAGAAACATCTGATAAAGGCTTAGTTCCTTTGTTAATACACTTAGAATATGAAGATATGGAACCGCCTAAAGTATTGGAGCATATTCTGCGTTATAAAGATGAGGATTTATATGTATTGCCAGCCGGAATCCTAAATACAGAATATGCCAGAGCTTTGCGTTGGCTAGATATGGAAGCCTGGTATCGTGGTGATCAACGAAACCCGATTAAAATTTTGATGAGGATTTTATCCAATAGCCAAATTCAACCTGATGTCATATTATTGGATGCGCGTACAGGAATTTCTCAAACAAACGCGCCATTTTTGTTCGATATGAGTGATATGGTTGTTGTTTGTTTATATCCACACCCACAAGCAGAAAGAGGTAATGAATTAGTAGTACAAGCGTTAGGTGCAAGAAAAAACTATGCTGGTTTTACGACAGAGACACGTTTTATCCTATCACCGTTACCCGCTGCGCCAGAAATATTTAATGCTTATAAAGAACGTGGAATAACCTGGATACAAAAATGGTTGAAACCCTATCAGCCTCAAAATACATTTGAAGAGCTTAATGCAGAAGAACTCACTCACGCAATTCCTTATACAGAGTTGCTTGCTGGCAGCGATACGATTGAATCTAAAACTTTAAATATCTATGCGGATGTTGCCACCTGGATATTAGACCTATTACCCCCTTCACTTCCTATCAAAGCGGCAGATAATAGCGAAAGCGAAATTGAAAAAGAAGTATTAGCCGAGTTGCTTTCATTAGCACAAACCAATACAGGGGTTGCAGAACAAAATGATTTAGAAAAAGTGAAAAAATTTTTTGTGAAAAGTTCACAATATGAAAAATTGCTAGACAATAAAACTGTTTTTATCATAGGGCGCAAAGGCACCGGAAAAACAGAACTATTTAGACATTTTATAGATATTAAACAAGCTAAACCACTTGCTATTCCAAAACAGTTACAAGATAAATACCCATCATATCAAATACCTAACATTTCAACCTATCAAGAATGGGATAAGCAGTTTCAAGCTGATGATGCCAAATGGCGGCGTTTTTGGTTAATTCAAACCCTTATTAGCATTGACTCTAGTATTAAAAAAGAAGAAGTGCAAAGTTTGCCAGAATTTGAGTTAGCCGCTCAATTAGATGGATTGATGAATGTTTCACTGCCACTGTTAGTCGTAGATGGATTGGATGATGGGTTTGGTAGTGACACCAAAGGATTGCAAACTCGCCTGGATGTTATTAAAGGTCTTTTAGATTTCTGGTATCAATATGCTCAACAGAAAATTCCAATGAAAATATTTATACGTTATGATTTATGGGAGAAGGTTATTGTAGTGAATAAATCTCATTTTTATGGGTATGATGAACGATTAGTTTGGACAATGGAAGACTATCTTAAGGTAATTACTAAAATTGCGGCTCAATCAGAAGAATTTAGAAAATTATATGCTAAGGAAAGCGGGGTGGTTAATCCTCTACCTGATGCTATAGAATGGGAAAAGGCGTGGAATTTACTCTTTGGTGAGCGCATTGATAGTAAAAATGCGTATGCCAAGAATTGGTTTTGGAAACGCCTAGCCGATGCCAATGATGAACACAGTGTTAGACTTTTATTGGTTTTGTTCAAAACTGCATTAGAATCTGAGAAAAATGAAATTAAGCGGACAAGGGTTTTAATCCGCAGCTCAAAACTAAAAGATGCTTTACCCACAGTATCTCAGCAAGCCATTACCGCTCTTCAAGAAGAATATGGTGTAGAATTAGCCGATTTGTTACGTCAATTGGAAAAGACGATACAAACCACTCCATTTTCTGAAACTGAGTTAAATGGAGTTGATAAATCTGAGCTAGATTTAGCTCGCACAATCGGGTTAATTAAGGTGCGTAGCGATGGACGATTAGCTATTCCTGACCTTTATAGAATTTCACTGAATATGAGTCGTCAAGGACCAGGTTAGCTTAAGCTGGATAAGGCGCGTATTGCGCCGTCATCCACCATTTAAGCAACATGCTTGAAATATGAAATTAAGCGCCTGTTCATAGTTGATAGCATCCCAACACAGCAAGCTGCCGATTCCATTCTCTTACCTTGCCTGATAGTTTCCAAATCCAGAATTTCAGAGTATTGAATTGTTCAATTCATTTCGCAAAATACGCCATTCATCGCGGTATACATGAGCAGTTGCTTAAATAAAATCATTCATGCCGATAGCATTACCCAGCTCAGCTTAGTGCCAGATGACTATGTGCATCTGATTCTCAGCGATATTCCTTATGGTATTGGCGCAGAACAGTGGGATGTACTGCATGAAAATACCAATTCAGCCTATTTGGGGAGCAGTCCGGCACAACGTACTGCGGGGGCGGTGTTCAAAAAACGCGGAAAACCCATCAATGGCTGGTCTGAAGCAGACCGAGCAATCCCCCTACAATACTACAACTGGTGTGCGCAATGGGCGCATGAATGGTTTCGTGTGTTAAAACCGGGTGCTGCAGTCTTCATCTTTGCTGGGCGACGTTTTGCTCACCGCGCTATTGCTGCGCTGGAGGATGCAGGCTTTAGTTTCAAAGATATGTTTGCTTGGTTGCGTCAACGCGCTCCACATCGGGCGCAACGCATTAGCCTGGTGTATGCGCGACGCGGGGATGCGGACAATGCTGCGCATTGGCAAGGTTGGCGCG
This sequence comes from Thiomargarita sp., assembly GCA_020720115.1. Lineage (GTDB taxonomy): Bacteria > Pseudomonadota > Gammaproteobacteria > Beggiatoales > Beggiatoaceae > BB31. Next base: position 8,249 of record DYPD01000054.1, read on the forward strand.
TGGGCAATTTGCGCCCTTTGTTTGAACCGGTGCTTTGGTTTATCAAACCTTACAAAATAGGGACAACCATTGCGGATAATGTTTTAGAACAAGGTATTGGGGCTTTTAATGAAGCGGCTTTTTTAAGCTATGAAAAATCGCCGGATAATGTGCTAACCAGTGGTTTTGTGCCGGGTGAATCGGGCTTACACCCTACGCAAAAACCCGTTAAACTCATGCTATCGCTCATAGAACTGAGCACGCAAAAACAGCAGATTGTGCTTGATCCTTTTTGTGGCAGCGGCTCTACTTTGGTGGCGGCAACCCTGGGTGATAGGCATTACATCGGCTTTGAAAGCGATGCTCAGTATGTACACATTGCACAACAACGCTTGATGCCTGAGCAGCTTCAGCAGCTGCGTGTTGCTTTAGCAAAAGGTACATCATTTGTATAAATTACAGTGTATTTTTAAGTTTCACTACAGTTAGGTAATGCGTTTGAACGACATCACAACTCCAGATACTCTTGCCGAAGACTTGCATTTAACTCCTCCTGATAATCGGCGGTTAGCTAATTTATGCGGACAATTTGACGAACACATTCATCAGCTTGAACAACGCTTCGGGGTGGAAATCAATCATCGCGGTCATCGGTTTCGCATTATTGGGGCAAAACAAAATGTGCGCGAAGTGATGCAAGTATTAACTCATTTGTATCAAACAACTGAAACAGAGCATCTCAGTCGTAATAAGGTGCATTTGTTTTCTCAGCCTGCCAGCGTTGCGGCGGCTTTAGAAACGGCGGAGCAACAGGCGAATGGTCAGCTAACGAAAAAAGAGATTGAAGAAGAGGCTATTCGTACCCGTCATGGGGTGGTGAAAGGACGGGGACCGAATCAATGCCATTATCTGCGTAACATTATGACGCATGATATTAATTTCGGCGTAGGACCTGCGGGTACTGGGAAAACCTATTTGGCGGTTGCTTGTGCGGTAGAGGCTTTAGAGCAAGAGGAAATACAGCGGCTGGTACTGGTACGTCCGGCAGTTGAAGCGGGTGAAAAACTGGGCTTTCTGCCAGGAGATTTGGCGCAAAAGGTTGATCCTTATTTGCGTCCTTTGTATGACGCGCTGTTTGAAATGTTGGGTTTTGAGCGTGTGGCTAAATTGTTGGAACGTAATGTGATTGAAATTGCGCCTTTGGCTTATATGCGTGGACGTACTTTGAATGATTCTTTCATTATTCTCGATGAGGCACAAAATTCTACGATAGATCAAATGAAGATGTTTCTAACGCGCATTGGTTTTGGTTCTACGGCGGTGATTACGGGCGATGTCACTCAAGTGGATTTACCGCGTGAGCGTCAATCTGGATTGCGGCATGTGATTGATGTGTTGCACGGTGTAGAAGGTATTAGTTTTACTTTCTTCACCGCGCAGGATGTGGTGCGTCATCCGTTGGTCGGGCGTATTATTCAAGCCTATGAAAGAGCTGAAAAAAACCAATAGTTATTGAACTCCCATAAGGACGCCTATATGTGCGCTGGCGCTGCGCCCCAGCGCCCCGAGCGCGTAGCCGCCTTCTAAGACTGATACCAAGCGCCCTTGTGCGAAGCAGTTGGCGATTTCCATTAATTGTTCTGTTACCCAAACATAATCTGCTTCGCGCAATTTGGTATGGCTCATTTCGTCTTCCAGGTGCGCATCAAAACCCGCCGAGATAAATAGCATCTGCGGCTCAAAGTTACGCAAGGCGGGTAGCCATACATCGCTGATGGCTTGGCGAAAGGCTTCGCTGTCCGCGCCCGCTTTCAGTGGTGCATTGATAATCAAGGGGTTGTGTGTGTTTAAGGGGGAATAGGGATAGAAGGGATATTGGAAAGAGGAGCAGAGCATGACTCTAGCGTCTTTATCAAAAATGTCTTCCGTGCCATTGCCATGATGTACGTCAAAATCGCACACTGCCACGCGCTTTAAGCCAAATTTATCTAGCGCGTGTGCTACACCCACTGCGACATTGTTAAAGAAACAAAAACCCATTGCTTGATTGCGCAGCGCATGATGACCGGGTGGGCGCACGTTGCAAAACGCATTCTTGACTTTTTGACTCATGACTAATTCGGCTGCCAGCACCACCGCACCCGCTGCGCGTAAAGCGGCTTCTGGGGTGTGCTCCATGATCAGCGTGTCGGGATCAAGGTAGCGGTATTCTTGTCCTTCGCGTGGGGTAAAATTCAGCACGGTTTTGATGTAATGCGCGTCATGTACGCGCTCTAGCTGTCTGTGGTTGGCTTTGGGCGCTTCTTGGTAATTCAAAAAATCCAAGAGTCCGGTAGCGATGAGTCGATCTTCAATGCTGCTGAGGCGTTCTGAGCATTCGGGATGTCCCGCGCCCATATCGTGTAGCACGCAAGCTGGATGAGTGATATAGGCGGTGGTCATAAAATCTGTTCCTTTTTAAGATAATTTAGGGTGTTTTTATTGGCTATAGGTGCCAGAGCCAGTGTGGAAATCTAGCTAACGTCCGCGTTGAAATAAGGCATCCAAGTGCTGCATATCGAGTTGCACCCAGGTCGGACGCCCGTGATTGCATTGATTGCTACGTTCAGTGGTTTCCATGTCCCGCAAGAGCGCGTTCATTTCTGCCAGGCTTAACTGCCGGTGCGCTCGCACTGAAGCATGGCACGCCATCGTAGATAGCAACTTGTGGATTTCCACTTGGGTGCGCTGGCTGCTGCCCAAATGCCCCAAATCGGCGATAACATCTCGCGCCAATTGTTCCAAATTGCCGTCGCTTAAGACGCTGGGCGCTTCGCGTAGCAATAGAGTCTGCGGACCCAGACGCTCTAACGCCATGCCCAAAGAGGGCAACAAGTCGGCATATTGTTCAGCGATTTCAGCTTCTTGGCGCGTTACAGCGAGGCTTAAGGGCATCAGCAATGGCTGACGGCTGATGTGTTGCTGTCCATAAGCGGTTTTCAAACGCTCGTAAGTGATCCGTTCGTGGGCGGCGTGCATGTCCACAATCACCAGCCCCTGTGCATTTTGCGCGAGAATGTAGACGCCTTGCAACTGCGCCAGCGCATAGCCCAAAGGCGGCGCAGTCGCTTCGGTGGCGACAGCAGCATTTGGCAAGGGGGTTTGAATAAGCGCGGGGGCGCTGGGCTGCTCGGATAATTGCGCGGGCGGTGGAGAAAACAGTGTTGCCAAATAGTCCGCTATCGGGCGCTCTGCCACCTGCGTAGCGGGCTGTGCGGCGGTAGGCGTTGACGCAAGTGGATACTGAGCCAGCAAGCGGGTTGGCGCGGCAGGACTGGCAGACGCCACTTGACGCGGCGAAGTTGTCGCCAAATGGGTTTGGATGCTGTGTTGTAAAAAGGTCTGCACCCACTGCCCTTGCGCAAAACACACTTCATGCTTAGAGGGATGTACATTCACATCCACTTCGCTCGGATCAATGCGCAAATACAGCACATACAGCGGATAGCGCCCGCTGTGCAGCACATCCTGATAGGCTTGGCGCAGGGCGTGGTTGATTAATTTATCCCGAATCACGCGCCCGTTGACAAAAAAATACTGCATGTCTGGTTGAGCACGCGAAAAAGTCGGAGGCGCAATCCAACCGCTTAATTGCAAGCCGTTTTGCTGCGCTACAACGGGCAGCGCCTGCGCAGCAAATTCTTCTCCACACACAGCCGCGAGGCGCTGGCGCTGCTCCGCTTCTGCCTGGGCAGAGCGCAACGACAGCAGTAATTTATTTTTGTAATACAAACGAAAGCGCACATCTGCACGGCTCAACGCCAAGCGCCGCACCACCTCTTGCACATGCGCAAATTCGGTTTTTTCGGTGCGCAAAAATTTGCGGCGCGCTGGCGTGTTATAAAACAGGTCGCGCATTTCCACGCTCGTGCCCACCGGATGCGACACAGGTTGCGGCGGCTGAAGTTGCGCATTGCCACCAATACTCAGCTTAAAGCCTTGTTCTGCTTGATGAAAACGCGAACTGAGCGTGACCCGCGCAACAGACGCGATGCTTGCCAGCGCCTCGCCGCGAAAACCCAGGCTACGAATCGCCTGCAAATCGCTCAATTCGGCAATTTTGCTGGTTGCATGACGACTCAGCGCCAAGCCTAGCTCCTGCGGGCGAATGCCATGCCCGTTATCACGCACGCGGATCAGCGCCACGCCGCCTTGCTCCGCCTCAATATCCAACTCAGTCGCACCCGCATCCAAGCTGTTTTCTAACAATTCTTTCAGCACGGAAGCCGGACGCTCCACCACTTCACCAGCGGCAATTTGGTTCGCCACCTGTGGCGGTAACAGATGAATGCTGGGAATTTCTAGCATGGCGTATTGACTTTAGGATTTGATTATAAAGGCGTTGCGGAAATAATCACGAGCGCCTGAATGCCTAGCCCGCGCCCAAAATCGGTCAAACCCTCACCGCTGGTCGCGGTAATGCCGATGTTTTCGGCGGACAACCCCAGCAACTCGGCAATACTGTCGCGCATCAGCGGAATTTTCGGTGTGATTTTCGGACGTTGGCATTCCAAACTGATGGAAACATGCGTAAGGCGGTGGCGGGCCAGATGTTGCAAAGCCACTTGCAAATACACGCGGCTGTCGCTAATGCCTTGTTTTAAGCAGAGATCATCACTGATTTTGCCCAAAATATTCACGCCCGTTAGCCCAGAAATCGCGTTGGTAATGGCGTGCAACACCACGTCTGCATCGCTATTGCCCAACAACGGCGGCTCACCAGGAAAAGGCACGCCGCCCAACACCAGCAATTTGCTTGCATTGTCCAGATCAAAACGATGACTATCTTGCCCAATTGCCGCAATCATTAAACCACTCCAACTTCATCTAATTCTGCTAATTCTGCATTCGCCTCTACCTCAGCCATTTCCTCTGTGCGCGGCGCTTGCTGTTTAATAGCTTGCAACATGCTGAAATCCTCTACCGATAAAATTTGCGAAGCATTCAACAACACCAAAAAATCTTCTTCAATTTTACCAATACCCTGAATAAACTGAGTTTTCACCTGACGCCCAATTCTCGGCGGTGGGCTGATGTCCTTTTTCAACAACGCCACCACAGTGTTTACCGCATCCACCACAACCCCCATATCCAGCACTTGCTCGCCCTCATTTTCATCCTTAAAGCGCACTTCCACAATAATGATGCAGGTTTGCCGATCCGGTTTAACCCCGGCTTCACCAAAACACACGGACAAATCAATCACCGGAATGACATTGCCAGACAGGTTAAGAATGCCGCGAATGAATTTTGGCATCATGGGTAAATAGGTGATATGTCCGTATTCAATGATTTTCTTGATAGACATGGCACTGATGGCATACACCTCATCACCCAAAGTAAAGCTCAGAAATTTCTGAGGAATTTCATGTTCAATCTGGCGCTGTGCGGCGCTACGGATAATCTGTCCCATAAAAAAACTCCGGCTTTAGCAGTCAATGGTGAAAGGGAATTAAGCATCTATACGAGTATGGGAAAACTTGAGGCGCTCAGTATCGCACTACCGAGGACTATTTTAAAACCCAAAACCTGACCCCTTATTAAAGAGCGTCAGGTTTTTAGAAAACACTGAAGATGTTTACAAATTTTTAATGAGTTTGCAGCGTATTTTTAGCGGCTTCATTCTTATCTTTATCCGCTAAGGATGCGGTTACTTCAATCTCATCTTTTGGCAAGGGTATCCGTTGTAGTGCATGTTGAAATACCTGATCAATCCATTCAATCTCAATAATCTTCAGGTTCTTCTTGATGTTTTCAGGAATATCTGCCAAATCTCGATGATTTTCTTTAGGAACCAACACAGTTTTAATGCCACCACGCAATGCAGCTAACAGCTTTTCTTTTAAGCCACCAATCGGCAGCACTTCTCCGCGCAAGGTAATTTCTCCCGTCATCGCCACGTCAGCACGCACGGGAATGTCGGTCAATACCGACACTAACGCAGTACACATACCCACGCCAGCACTAGGTCCGTCTTTCGGTGTTGCGCCTTCGGGCACATGAATGTGAATATCCTGATCCTGGTGGAAACTCGGATTAATGCCTAAGCTAACCGCCCGCCCGCGCACCACGCTCATAGCGGCTTGAATGGATTCCTGCATGACATCGCCCAATTGTCCGGTGTAAGTCAGTTTGCCCTTGCCCGGCATCCGCGCTGATTCAATGGTGAGCAAATCACCGCCCACTTCGGTCCACGCCAACCCAGTCACTTGTCCAACGCGATCTTCGCTGTCTGCCAAACCAAAGCGAAAACGCTGCACGCCTAAGTATTTTTCCAGGTTGCGTGAAGAAATCACTTGTTTTTTCAAGTCACCTTTATCGGCTTTATCCGCTTTCTCTGCTTTAGTATCCGTTTTGCTGGCTGCTTCTTTGAGCAAAATTTCTTTAACTACTTTGCGGCATAATTTGGCAATTTCTCGTTCCAGATTACGCACACCTGCTTCGCGGGTGTAGTAGCGGATAATATCGCGGATCGCACTTTCACCAATGGTCAGTTCTTTAGGTTTTAAGCCGTTGGCTTCTATTTGTTTTGGAATCAAATAGCTGGTTGCAATATTGACTTTTTCATCTTCGGTGTAGCCTGGAATACGAATGACTTCCATGCGATCCAACAGCGGCGGGGGAATATTCAAAGTATTCGCCGTTGCAATAAACATGACTTCAGATAAATCATAATCCACTTCTAAATAATGGTCATTAAAAGTGTGATTCTGTTCGGGGTCGAGCACTTCTAGTAAAGCTGAAGAAGGATCACCGCGAAAATCCATTGCCATTTTATCTACTTCATCTAGTAAAAACAGTGGGTTGCGTGTGCCAATGCGGGACAGGTTATGAATGATTTTACCTGGCATAGAGCCAATATAGGTGCGTCTGTGTCCACGAATTTCAGCTTCATCACGCACGCCGCCAAGCGCCATACGCGCAAATTTGCGGTTAGTAGCGCGTGCAATGGATTTACCCAAGGAGGTTTTGCCTACACCGGGCGGACCCACCAGGCACAAAATAGGTCCTTTGAGTTTTTTCACCCGTTGTTGCACAGCGAGATATTCCAAAATGCGTTCTTTGACTTTTTCTAGCCCGTAATGATCGCTTTCGAGCACTTGCTCGGCTTTAGATAAATCACGGCTGATTTTGCTGCGTTTTTTCCAAGGTACAGAAACCATTGTGTCAATGTAATTGCGCACTACTGTGGCTTCCGCTGACATGGGTGACATCATTTTTAATTTATTCAGTTCTGCCATCACCTTGTCTTTCGCTTCAGCAGGCATTCCTGCCTCTTCAATTTTGGCATGGAGTTCTTCTATTTCATTAGGTACGTCTTCCATTTCACCTAATTCTTTTTGAATGGCTTTCATTTGCTCATTCAAATAGTATTCGCGCTGGCTTTTTTCCATTTGCCCTTTGACGCGCTTGCGAATGCGTTTTTCGACTTGCAATAAGTCAATTTCTGATTCAATTAAAGCAATCAGATGTTCTAAGCGATCACGCACATCGGCAATTTCCAGAATTTTTTGTTTTTCTTCTAGCTTCACGACCATATGTGCAGCAATGGTATCTGCAAGGCGGCTGGGATCATCAATACCATTTAAGGAACTTAAAATTTCTGGCGGTACTTTTTTGTTAAGTTTAATGTATTGCTCAAACTGTGAAATAATGGAACGGGAGAGCACTTCAGTTTCGCGTTCATCCATTTCTGAGCCATGCCACAGGGCAATTTGTGCGGTAAAATAATCTTCTGCTTCAATAAAATTGACGATTTTTGCCCGCTGGTTGCCTTCAACCAACACTTTAATAGTGCCATCAGGTAATTTAAGCAGTTGTAAAATACTGGAAACTGTACCTACTTGGTGAATATCTTCAATACGGGGATCATCATCAGATGCACTTTTCTGTGCGACTAAAAGAATCTGCTTGTGCTCTATCATGGCTTTTTCTAAAGCGCGAATGGATTTTTCCCGTCCGACAAATAAGGGGATGACCATGTGGGGATATACCACTACATCACGCAGGGGTAAAATCGGGAGCACAGCATTTAATTCTTCATTCATACCAGCCTCTTTATGTGACATGGGAAGTTCCTTTGTAAGAATCGGGCTAAAAAATCTTATTAAAAATTGCTTATTTGGACTTGAAATGTGGAAATAAGGCATCTAAATGCGGTGTTTGAGGCTCCAAACCGTCTTTGTAAAGCATTATTGTGCTACTTAAAAGGGACATCAAGCATTTTTTCTGCGCTTAAACACAAAAAACCGACAAAATAGGCTATTTTATACCCCTATACTTGCTGCACACTGCGTTTTTTCAATCCCTTGCTTCTGATTACCTGTTACGGAAACCATCCCTCATGTCAGACTCGCTCGAATCTCTTATCAACACCTGGATTCGCCCGGAAATCCAAGCTATTTCTTCCTACCATGTCCCCGAATCTGCGCATCTCATCAAATTGGATGCAATGGAAAATCCCTATGTGTGGGAGGCTGAAATGCAGACGGCCTGGCTTGAACGTTTGCGCGGCGTTACTGTGAATCGTTATCCTGACCCGGGCGCTCGTGCGGTGAAAAGTGCCCTGCGTCCGCTGATGCAAGTGCCTGAAAATAGCGGGTTAATTTTGGGTAATGGCTCTGATGAGTTAATTCAAATGCTGACGTTGGCGCTGGCGCTGGAAGGGGGTAAGGCTTTGTTGCTGGCGCCTGAGCCGAGTTTTGTGATGTATAAAATGCTGGCGCAGGTGTGCGGCATGAAGTACTTGGGTGTGCCGCTGCAAGCGCATGATTTTACTCTGAATATCGAGGCAATGTTGAGTGCGATTAAAACCCATCAGCCGGCGTTGATTTTTCTGGCATATCCGAATAATCCCACCGGTAATTTGTTTGAGCGTAGTGCGGTGGAGCGCATTATCAGCGCTGCGCCTGGCTTGGTGGTGGTGGATGAAGCCTATTGTGCTTTTGCCGAAGATACTTTTATGCCCGCGCTGGAACAGTATCCGAATTTGCTGGTGATGCGCACCCTGTCCAAAATAGGTTTAGCGGGTTTGCGTTTGGGCTTGCTGGCAGGGCATCCGGCTTGGTTGGCGCAACTGGAAAAAACCCGTCTGCCGTACAACATTAACAGCCTAAGCCAAGCCAGTGTGATCTTTGCGCTGGAGCATTATGAGCAATTTTTGGCGCAAAGTGCGCAGATTCGCTCGGCTCGCAGCCTGGTGTTTCGCTATTTGCAGGATTTACCCGCAGTGCAAGCTTGGCATAGTCAGGCGAACTTCATTTTGTTTCGTGTGTTGGATGCGCCCAAAACTTTTGCTGCCATCAAAGCCCAAGGGGTTTTAATCAAAAACCTGCATGGCTCGCATCCGTTGCTGGATCAGTGTCTGCGCGTCACTGTCGGCAAACCAGAGGAAAACCGCGCTTTTCTGGATGCTTTACGCCACGCTCTGTAAGCCTTTCACCAGCAGAAACATCAAGCCCAGCATCAGGGGTTGATGCAGCAGGTAAATCAGCAAACTATGGCGCCCCACCCAGGCGAAAAATGTGGCGGGTTTGGTTAAAGGTTTGGCGTTTAGCCAAGCCTTTGCCAAACTCAGCCGAGCCATAAAAATCCCCAGCAATACCACGCCAAACCAAGGCAGCAAGGGCACATAGTCTTCAGTAGCGGGTTTGTGCGTCATCAATCCAAAAAACTGCCAGGGCTGTTGATCAAAAAAGCGCAGTTGCACAGACGCACCAAGCCACAGCAGCCCCACGCCAAGCCAGAAATTGAGCCAGGTATAGCGCACGCACAGCACACCCAAAATGCTGGCAAGGGCGATAAAATGCAGCACCCCAAAGAAAATAAAACGCTGCGGAAACAGCCATAGGCTGGCGATTGTCACCAAGAGCGCGGCGCTGACTAACCAAGCCAAGCGCAGGCTAAATTTTTTATAATCAATGCCTTGCTGCGTTGCCAGCGCGAGGCTAAAGCCGACTAAACCGAGAAACAGCGTGAGAATCAGGTAACGAAAACCAAGCCAAAACGGGTGGTGGGTTAAGTCGAAATACTGCACGCGCAAAAACACCAGGTCATAGCAGAAATGGTAAATGATCATCAGCAGCACAGCGCCGCCTCGCAGGGCGTCAATCAGTGGATAACGCGGCTGCATGGGCGGAGTGGGAACAGTGCGTTGGGTGCGCGGTTTTTTCATATCTCAGTCGGATGGATTGTGGGATTACAAGGGCATTTTGTGCTGCGCTACCAACTTATCGAGTGCTTCGAGAAAGGCGGCTTTTTTCAGCGGTTTGATCATGTACTGCATAAACCCAGCGGTTTTGGCTTGTTGTAAGGCGCCGTGACTGTCATCGGCACTTAAGCCAATCACTGGAATGCTGTGTGTGCCAGGTGCAGAACGCAAGCGTTCTAACACTTCAAAGCCGTTAATGCCAGGCAAATTGATGTCCAGCAAAATCATGTCAGGACGGTGTGCCCGCGCCAGTTCTAAGCCCATTTCTCCGGTTGGTGCGGAAATAAAAGCGATTTCGGGACGATCTTGCAGAATTTTTCCCATCAGACTGACATTGGTGCGGCTGTCTTCAATGTACAGCAATAAGTATTTGCGGTCGGTACCGGGTTTGGTTTTGCTGGTGCTGGCGGTTTCGCCGGTGGGCAGTTCTATCCAAAAACTTGTGCCTTTGCCCAGTGCGCTGTTGAGTCCTATGTGTCCGCCCATGATGTCCAGCAATTGTTTGGCGATGGTCAAACCCACGCCCGTGCCTTTGCTCAGGTTGCGTCCGCTGATGCGGGTGAAAGGCTTGAAAATCTGCGCTTGTTGCTCAGGACTCATGCCCACGCCCGTGTCCGTGACTAACAGGCGCACGGTTTCCACCGATGTTTGCTGAATTTGTACCTGCACATTGCCCTGTTCTCTGTTGTGTTTCACTGCGTTAGACAAAAGTTGTGACAGCACTTGCTGAATGCGTTCGGCGTCTGCCAGCGCATACACGGGCTTAGTGAGCAATTGGCTAATATCTAAACTGAGGCGTTTTTCGATGAGCTGCGGGCGTATGGCTTCTATGCAAGTGTATGTGACAGCTAACAAATCTGCTTTGGTGATACTGAGTTCAATGTTGCCCGATTCGATTTTGGTTAAATCCAAGACTTCGTTGATTAAACCCAGCAAATTGCGTCCGGCTTGCAAAATGTTGTCAACATATGCCAGTAAATCTTCAAAATATTCCGGTTCAGGGGCTTCTGGTGGTGCATCTAATTCTTCTTGCAGGATTTCTCCATAGCCCAAAATAGCGTTCATTGGGGTGCGTAATTCGTGGCTCATGCTGGACAAAAAATCCGATTTTGCCGCGCTGGCTTTTTCTGCGCTTTCTTTGGCGGCAAAGAGTGCGGCAGCGACCTTTTGCTGTTCGGACGTATCGTGGAACATCAGCACCGAGCCACTGATGCGAGCGCCTTTGTTGATGGGCGTAAAAGCGCAGGCGACGGGTAAATCTTTGCAGCCCGCACAACGCAAATAAGCGGCGGCGTCATTTAAGCTTGCGCCTTCGCAAATCAGCCGCATGACCGCCTCAGCCTCTAAATACCGCTCTGGATGCCATTGATCGCGGATACAGAAACGCGACAGCACGGTTTGCGCGTCAATGTCGCTTTCAGGCAATTGCAAAAAATTGCGTGCTGCTGGATTAATAAACAACAATTGCGCGTCGCGTCCGAACACACAGACACCGACATTGATAGAACTTAACACCGAACGCAATTTATCGCGTTCGGCGATAATGTGGATGACTTCTTGTTGCGACTGCGGCAAATGTGCAACAGGATTGTTAGACGTGGGTGCTAAAGGCGGTGGATAATGCTGGTTAAGATGCTGCAAAAAGGCTTGCCAGTGGCGAGTATCGGTGGGAGGAGCGTCGCTGCTCAGCCCGGCTGCCTGAAGTAGCTGGAGAAGCTGGGGGTGCATAATGCCTACCTTGGTATTCTCTTTAATGGGCGTTTTTTGAGCGGGAATCTTCATCCGGTTCGGGCACAGGATCATAGCCGCCAGGATGCCAAGGATGACAGCGCGACAGGCGTTTAAGCCCCATCCACAGCCCACGCCAGGCGCCGTATTTTTCAATGGCTTCCTCAGTGTAACAGGAACAACTCGGATAATAGCGGCAATTATTGCCCAACAGCGGACTTAAGGCATAGCGGTAAATTTTCACCAACCAGAGCAAGAGCCGTTTCATAGGTTAGCATTGTCCGCGTTATGGGCGTCAGACGCAGAAGTTGCACTCTGCTGTGCTGAGGACTTGATACCGTCATCATCCATGATAATTTGATGCGCCGGACCTTCCAGGTCTTCAAACTGTCCACTTTGAATTGCCCACATCAAAGTCCAAGTGATTAGCCCCACCAAGACTAAAGAAACGGGGATGAGTAATAACAAAATATCCATAATGATTTTTACCTGGCGTTAGGCTACTTCAACACTCATTAAACGGTTAAAAGCCGTTCATCCTATAGGCTTGTGCTGGCTCAAGCAATCAAAAAGCAGTGGCATGTGCAACCAGCGCTTTTGGCGACACAGACTGACTCTGCTACACTTTTCCGCTTTCTCTTCTTATGGACATTTCTCTTGATCAGCTTACGCCAACTTCACTTACAACGCGGTCACAAAATTCTTCTGGAAAACACCGACTTAACCATTTATCCCGGATGGAAAGTGGGCATCACTGGCGCTAACGGCTGCGGCAAATCTTCGCTGTTTGCTCTGCTGCGCGGGCAATTACACCTAGATCAAGGCAGTTTAGATTTTCCCAGTCAATGGACGATTGCTCATGTCGCGCAAGAAACGCCCGCTTTGCCGCAAGCGGCACTAGAGTATGTGCTAGACGGCGATGTGGAATTGCGCCGCGTTGAACTTGCTTTGCAAGCCGCGCAAACCCAGCACGACGGGCTGCATGAAGCCGAACTCCACGCCCAGCTAGAACACATCGGCGGCTACAGCGCCCGCGCCCGTGCTGGCGAATTGCTGCACGGATTGGGTTTTACCGAAGCGCAGCAAAATCGCCCAGTCGCGTCTTTTTCCGGCGGCTGGAGAATGCGCCTCAACCTGGCGCAAGCCCTGATGTGCCGCTCAGATTTGTTGCTGCTTGACGAACCCACCAACCATTTGGATTTAGACGCTTTACTCTGGTTTGAACAATGGCTCAAAGGTTACAGCGGCACGCTGCTGTTGATTTCGCATGACCGCGATTTTCTCGATAACGTAGTGGCGCACATTGCGCATTTTGAGCAGCAAAACATCAAACTCTACACCGGCAACTATGCCGCTTTTGAACGCCAACGCGCCGCGCAACTGGCGTTACAACAAGCCAGCTACAGCAAACAACAAAGGCAAATATCACATTTACAGCAATTCGTGGATCGCTTTCGCGCCAAAGCCAGCAAAGCCAAACAAGCGCAAAGCCGCTTGAAAGCCCTGGAAAAAATGGAACTCATCAGCGCCGCGCATCTGGATTCACCTTTTGCATTCGCTTTTGCGCCCCCGCAAAGCTGCCCTAACCCCTTGTTAAATCTAAAAGATGTCAGCTTAGGCTATGGCGACACCAGAATCCTCAGCAATGTGCAATTATGCCTAGTGCCCGAAATGCGCATCGGTTTGCTGGGTCCCAATGGCGCGGGTAAATCCACTTTAATCAAAGCCTTAGCTGGCGAACTCCAAGCCCAATCAGGCACCCTAGAAAGCGCCCAGGGGTTGCGCATCGGCTATTTTGCCCAACACCAACTGGAACATTTGCACCCCGACTGGTCTGCTTTGGCGCATGTGCAACACCTTGATAAACAAGCCACCGAGCAAAGCTTGCGGGATTTTCTTGGCGGTTTTGGTTTTCCGGGCGAGCGGGCACTGGATAAGGTAGCGCCCTTTTCTGGCGGCGAAAAAGCCCGCCTGGCGCTGGCGTTGTTGGTGTATCAAAAACCCAATTTATTGCTGTTAGACGAGCCAACCAACCACTTGGATTTGAACATGCGTCACGCGCTGAATGTGGCGCTGCAAGATTACCAAGGTGCGTTGATCGTGGTCTCGCATGATCGCCATTTACTGCGCTCCACCACCGATCAATTGATTTTAGTTGCACAGGGGCAAGTGACGCCTTTTGACGGCGATTTAGAAGCTTACCGCGATTGGCTGCTCAATGCCGCCAAAACCGGTGCGGCAACTCAGGACAAAGCAGAGGCTTCACAGCGCAAACAGCAAAAACAACAGGATCGCACGCAAAAGCGCCAATTAGAAAGCAAAGTGAAAAAACTTGAGCAACAAATAGACAAAATACAGGCGGAAAAACAGCGTTTAGACACGCGCTTAGCCGACCCCGCACTCTATGCCGACCGAGAAAAAGTCAAGCAACATCAGCAAGATCAACAAAAACTCAGCGCCGAATTAGCCGACTTGGAAGAACAATGGTTAGCCTGGCACGAAGCCCTAGAAAACCTGTAATACAACATGAAAATCAAAGCGTTACAAAATAAAAAGGTGGCTATTTTCGGTTATGGGCGCGAAGGGCGCTCAGTGCTGCAAGCGATTCGTCGCCAATTGCCGGATTTGCCTTTGACAGTGCTCAACGACAGCCCGCTGGAATTAACCGAGCCGCAGGTCGCTGTGATCAGCGGCGCAGCAGCGCAAGCGCGACTGACAGAGTTTGACCTGATAATCAAATCCCCCGGCATCAGCGCCTATCGCGCCGACATTCGTGCCGCCCAACAGCAAGGCGTGTGCTTTACTTCCGCCACGCGCCTCTGGTTTGCCGAACATCCGCAAGCCCAAACCCTCTGCGTGACCGGCACTAAAGGCAAAAGCACCAGCGCCGCATTGCTGGCGCATCTGTTACAAGCCGCCGGACAGCGCGTTGCCTTGGGCGGCAATATCGGCAAGCCGCTGTTTGAATTGCCAGACGACCCCGCCCCAGACTACTGGGTCATAGAATTATCCAGTTACCAAACCAGCGATTTTGACGGACAGCCCAGCCTAAGCCTGCTGCTCAACCTCTTTCCCGAACACCTGGACTGGCACGGCGATGTCAGCACTTATTTTCACGACAAATTAAATCTATTGCGCCAAACCCAAAGCGGGCATGTGCTGCTCAACGCCCGCGACACTCTAACTCAGCAGTATGCGCAAGGCTTTGAAAATGCGCTCTATTTCAACACGCCAGAAGGATTTCATCAGGATGCGCATTGGCTGTATCAAGGCGCAACGCCTTTACTGGCATTGGCAGACCTCCCCTTGCGTGGCGCACACAACGCCGCCAATCTGTGCGCCGTTTTAACCGCGATACAGGCATTAGGCATTGAAGCGCAGGATTGCCTACCCGCTGTGGCGAATTTTCAGGGGCTGCCACACCGTCTTTCAGTGCTCGGCGCAAAGCGAGGCGTGACCTATGTAGATGACAGCATCTCCACCACACCCCAGTCCGCCATCGCCGCAGTGCAAGCGTTTCCGCAGCATTTTATCACTTTATTATTAGGAGGTTACGAGCGCGGATTGGATTGGAACGCATTGGCGGAATTTGCCCAACAGCGCCCGATACAAGCCATCATCACCCTGCCCGACAACGGCGAACGCATCGCCGCCACCTTGCGCCAACACTGCTCGCCAGACGCACCGCCGCAGCTTCATGCAGCCGCTGATTTAGCCGCTGCCGTGACCCTAGCGCAACGCATCACGCCCGCTGGCGGGGTGATTTTGCTCTCGCCCGGCGCCCCCAGCTACGGTCGCTTCAACAACTACCAAGAACGCGGACAGCAGTTTGCCGCATTAACGGGAATTGAATTGGAGTAAGATTTTTGGTAGTGCAATGAGAACAAGACATTCTAAACCCCCCCGTGCGAGGGCGTCTTCGGCGGCGAGTATTTGATCGTAAATTTCCCAGGCGGACTGGGCTTCGGTTTCGGTCATTTTTTCAATGGCATAGCCGTGTAGGGTGGGCCAATTCCGTCCAATGAATTTCATTTGTTGGCACATAATTACCACGGAATTTGCTCACCATTTCATGCTTCAATAACATCCGAATGGTGGACAACGCCGTGCGTTAATTCAAATTCTTTTCCTATTCTTTTCCTATTCTTTTCCTATTCTTTTCCTATTCTTTTCCTATTCTTTTCCTATATCACGGACGGCTTTTGTCCACCCTTATTGTCTTATGTCTTGATTCTGAACGCTCAAAAGCTCAGAATCCCCGACTGCTCATCGGG
>DYPD01000055.1:0-5027 GCA_020720115.1 Thiomargarita sp.
TTTGGGCATTGTTATTCGCCGCCCGAGAGTAGGGTCACGGATTCAGGTATTTATATCTTCAATTTTATTTATTTCTGAGGAATGAATAAGTAACTCTGCAATCAACTCATCGATATGCCTATTAATAGAAGATGTTTGATTATTTTTCAGTTTTACATAATCTAATATCTTAGTTGATACTTGAAATGTATCATTTAATGTTGTTGATTCAAAAAATTTCTTATTCCTGCAAAATTTTTTCCAATGCAGGTTGTTCTCAGTCAGAATATATTCATCAATAAAATATTCAAAACTTAATGGATAATTATCATATAATGACTTCAGATAATCAATTTCTTCTTTTATTTTATTATTGTTACAAGTTAAATTTCTTTTATGTTTTTCAGGCAAGTAAGTTGATGAATATTCATTTGATAAATAAGGATTATCTAGGTATTGTGCGTCAATAAAACATAGCCCAACTTCACCTTCTTTTTCATTACAAATAAATTTCACATTTCCTAGTTTTTGCGTTGCAATCTTTAATAAAATATCAGATTTCTTCACAGGCTTAATTACTCCATAAAAAATTAACGATTAAAAAAACGCGAATAAAAATATTCGCGTTTTTTTATTTATAGTTAAAACAATCCCTCCTAAAGTTGTTATCTTGGTTTAGGTCCCCCTGATGAATCAGAAGGTTTATCGGGGCGACCAGGCCCATTGTGGATATAAAAAACTTGAGAAATATTGTATTGAGATAGCATAAGGATGCCTATTGTTTGCCATTTTCGATGCTGGATAGAAAAAAAGATTGTAGCTGACAGCTATGTCCTTGGCAACTTTGATGACAATCATAGACTTCCACACATCCGCCTAAGTTCTGTTCCACCGCATCTCTAATACATCTTAGCCTATCCTGTGCTCTCCAAGAAAAATCATTTTTATTCAAAACATTAGATTTTATTTGTTCGGCATCTATGACAAATTGTTGCTGCTCATCTATCGCTATACCAAGGTTTATATCAGTGGCAACTAAAAAAGCTTGCACTGCGCATCTAAAGCCGAGTTTTGCAGCGATAAATTCCAATGCCTCAAATCCTTCACGGTAAGATGTACGATATTGGGCAGGAAATTCACTAAAATATTCGCTATTTTTTTGCCTTTCTTCCAAATCAACGCTGTCATATAGGAGAAAAGTTTCTCGTAATTCAGCTACTTGTCGTATTTCTTGATTGAGTTGTGGTAAAAAGGTAAGTTCTAGCCAGGCTGAAAAACCTTCATTTACAATCAAGGCACTATCTTTTATCAACTTTAGCAAAGAGCTTCCATCACCAGGTTCTAATTTACTGCGATTTTTTTCCAACAAAATAATTTGTTGCCCTAATTTACTTTGAGCGTAAAAAAAGCCATGCCCATATTTCTCATGCAGTATATAAGTGGCTATTTTTTGTTTTTTCAAACTCTTCTGCATCTTCTGCGCAGAAAAAGAACCATTCTATCAACTTTTTGTTGCGCAGATGCAAGTTTCCTAAATGTATAGCCAGGTTTGGCGCATGAGGGATTAAAGGTCCTGTTAATGGATGAAATGAGGGGGTGATATAATCAAATAACAAAGAAAGCAATTCAGTATTTTCTGATATTTCTAAATGTGCTGCTTTAACCAATTCATTAAACCACGCAGTATTATTGCTTGAATAGGTTTTATCAATAAACTCTTTAATGCTCAAGAGTCTTACCTGAACATCTTTTATTTCAGGATGTGCAAATAATCCATGTGCTTGCGATAAACGTGAGCTTATTTCTCCATCTAGTGCAGCCACCAAATGCTGCAATTTCTGCCTTTGGTGTGTATCTGAGTCTTTTACTTTTATGTAGGTAGACACAGATTGCCCCGTGCCTTTTACTGAAATAGTCAGTTTGTGGCTGCCTGGTTCCAATGCTTTTAATGTCCATTGACAGGTATTTGGTGATAGGTGTTCTGTTTTCTTTACTACAGCACGCGGAATGTTATCAGGCAATTGGAGTTGTAATCCATAATCAATGTTTTGATTATTAGGTATCTCTGCAATGAAATTTGCGGTCACATTAAATTCATCGCCCGTCTCCAAAACAAGTTTTGTACGGTTATATTCATCTTTGGTCTCTCCAATAGTGTAATGAATATCCCCCGCCGCAATGCAATGGGTGTCTGGATAGAATCGGTCAAAATATAAAAAATCTTGCTCACTTTCTATAGATAAACGCATTTGCTGTGCTCCGAATATTTGTGGCGTAATTTTCCAACGCATAAAGGTTTTTTGTTGCGGTGGCAAGCTGCGGTTTTTAGGTTGATTATCATGAATTAATGCGTCCTGATCTGATTCCAAACGACATTCTAATTTTACTCTAGTAGTTGTTGGGTTATATAATTCAAGAATACAGTTTTCTGTATGCCAAAATTTGATTTTACTTGGTAATTGTAATGAAATAATATCTACCGAATTTTTCCGGCTTAACCAATTAATAGATTGATAAATAAAATTTAGGTTATCAAGTTCATGTAATTTTTCATTCGATAAAATATCCGCATCAGCCAATGCTATAATTCGCCCTTTTTCATAATGAGCCGCAATGCTAATACAAGCCTGTGGGTTTTGTTCAAACAATAGGGGATAGGTGTTTTTTGTATTTTTCTGTAAAAATTGCGCGAAACCCAACACTGCAAGCTTATGGATACTTTGTGTAACGTAGTGTGGAACACTCATGCTGATTGTGGATGATTGAGCATTTAAGTATTCCCTAACACTAAAACCAAATGTTTCCAGTAAGCTTTCAAAGTTAAATAGTGGCAATCTTGCTGTGTTAGCATCACTAATACTTAATAAGCTACCACCTTTTTTAACAAAGGCTGCAATGCTTCCTACTTCTTCTGTTGTCAGGTCTTCTTGTAATGCTGGTAAAACCAGAATGTCGCAGTTTTTCAAATTATCATCATTTATCGCGGAAATACTGCTACAACTATAACCTTTATCTTTTTCAAGAGATTGCTTTAGATAATCTGCGTTAAGCTGAGCGTTCTCCTGACGGCTATCAGGCAAAACAAGGTACTCTTGATGGCAATTGGAAAAATATAGGGTTACAGGAACGGGATTGGTGTTTTTCATGATTTCAAACTCCTAAAAAAAGCAAAGACGTTAAGGCTACTGTATAAAAATTATACTGTATAAATATACAGTTGTCATGTGGGACAATTATTTTTAAAGCATTGTTTTCTAATGCGCTAAATTTTGAACAAAAAACAAATTGTTATAAAAAATTGAGGCAAAACGGGCTTTGAATATTAGACTTATTGCAACTACAAATACATTAAAAACAGTCTGTTATAATTTAGTGCCATATTTGCCTTCATTTAACTTATTGATTTTATGTATAACACGATATTATGTAAGTCATTGTTTTATTGGTTACAACAAGCTTATTTTCTCTATTTTTTAGTGAGTGACATGTGCCTTGGGCTGCGTCAAATACCGCTTACAACGAGCTAGCATCTGTGGCATTCGAATTGATTGGATTAGGAAAACCACCGCCTGAAGCCCTCATTGGGTGCAATCAACAGAGCCGATTTTATGCGGTTTGGACGCATAAGACGGCTAGATTGGGGAAAGCGTGAGGTGAGTAATCTTTGTAATGCCCCTCCAAGTAGTTGCAGGCGCACATTGCGGGAGCTGTAGAGTGGATTTAGAACGAGATGCAGGATGCTGGGCATGGCGGCGTAGGCGTTTACCTTGGCGCAGTTGGATGTTGTGGCGGACGCGGGTGAAGAAGTTAACGCCAAGTTATTCTTCTAGTAGTCTAATGTATACGTTCACAGCGGATTGTGTTAGGCGCAGATTGCAAGTGACTTACCCTAAATGGCTGGGGGCGCTCAAGCAAAAATTTTCATCGTTACTATTATTTTATTTCGTTTTATCCTAGTGCTACGCCCGTATATAAAAAGCATATTTGCAAATGATGTTTGTTGTGCATCTGCTGCTTCACTCCGGGTTTATCTGACCGAGGGGCGTTTAGCACACCTTTCGCTTTATTCACTCTCATTAATTTTCAGGAGTTTTGAACATGACTAAAGTATCTATTGGCGTTTTATTGCTTACCGCAGGCTTGACTGCTGTTCCTGTGTTTGCGGCTAGCGATGCTGATAAAACACCCGGGCAATTGTGCCAAGATTACGCAAAAGAAGATGGCGTACCTGCGGAAAGCATGGAAACCTATATAACTGAATGTGTTGCCAGCCTAACCGCTGAAGGTGAAGTCGAAAGCGAAGCCAAAAAACCTGAAGAAAGCACAGGTAAAAAAGCCAACTAAAGCCTTGCGCTTTTTAGTATAGTTTTAGCATCTACTCGCTATACGCTTAAGTGAGCATGAAATCAAGCGCACTCCGTCTAAACAGGTGGGGTGCGCTTTGCTTTTGCTGGTGTTAGCGTCAGCTTTCTAAAGTTTGTTTAGAAGGCAGCTAAGATGCTGATTATTATTGATAATTGCAGTAATTATCTAAAAAAATTCAAGCGTACTTTTTATGCGTAATTTTCTCGCCTTGTGTGGTTTAGAAACTCTATAAAAATAAAGGTTTAGCCTATGAAAATTGCTGTCGTGTATAACCGCGAATCGCAAAAAGTGATTAATCTATTTGGTGTACCTAATCGTGAAAAATACGGTCTTGCCGCTATCCAACGCATTGTCAATGCGCTGAAAAGTGCAGGACACCAGGCGATTGCTTTAGAAGGCGATAAAGATTTAATTGATAACCTGGAAAATTTTATGCCCCGCGTGGTGAAAAACGAGCGCCCCGGCATGGTGTTTAATCTTTCTTACGGTATTCAGGGACAAGCACGTTATACCCATGTGCCGGGCATTCTGGAAATGATCGGCATTCCCTATGTGGGTTCAGGTCCGCTGGCGCATTCTCTGGCTTTAGATAAGGTGGTGGCGAAAATGATTTTTCGCCAACAGGGTTTGCCCACCCCCGATTTTGCGGTGCTCAATGCGCCAGATTTTCCCATGCCAGACTT
>DYPD01000055.1:5127-24022 GCA_020720115.1 Thiomargarita sp.
TTGGAAAAAGAACCCAAAGACCCAGCGCAAAGTCTGTTTTATTTCCTCACCGAACGCCGCGACCGTTTGGAACAAACCGTACAGAGCTGGGCGAACCAGTATAGCCGTAGCAATGATCCAGTCGGCATCCAATTAGCGGCACAAAAACTCGACGCTATCATGCAAGACATCGGCTTGAAGCCCAATGCGCAGTTTAGCGATGAGCACGATGTTTGGTGCTGGCAAACCAGCGGCGGCTTTGTTGGAGGCTTGTTGCTGGTGGGGCATTTAGATGTGCCGGTCAATCCGGCGTTGGGCACAGAACGCTTCCGCCGCGATCCTGAGTTTTTGTACGGCGAAGGCGTAGGCGCTTCGCGTGCGCCTTTGGCGATGTTGGAATACAGCCTGCGGGCGCTGAAACAAGTGCGTAAATTCAAGCAGTTACGCTTAGGTGTGCTGTATTACGCCGACGAAGGACGTGATTGCGTAGAAAGCCGTGCGCTGTTGGAGCACGCCATGCGCAATGCCAGCAAAGTGCTAGTGCTCAATCCGGGCAATTTTGGCGATAAACTGGTCACGCAGCGGCGCGGACAGCGTTGCTATCGCCTGATTGCCGAGGCAGAATCGCTCAAACTGGGACAATCCACGCGCAAAGCCGAAGTCATGCGCGTGCTCTTTGCCAAGTTGGAAAAGCTCGATGAACTCAATTCACGCAAAGAGCGCGTCGCCATTTCTGCGGTAGACCTACACAGCGAAGCCTATCCACGCCGTTTGCCGCACCGCGTCAGCGTGACCTTGCAAATGTCCTATCCCGACCAGCACAAAGCCGATGAAATGGAGCAAAAGCTGCGTACCACCCTGCGCGGTAACGGCGTGCGCTGGAGCTTCACGCGCATTTCCGAACGCCCGCCGCTCAATAGTCGCCCCAACAGTCAGGCATTATTTGAAGAATATCAATCGGTTGCGCAAGAGTGGGAAATTCCGTTAGAAGCCGAATCCTCACTTTGGCCCTCCGTCGCCGGTTTAGCACCTGCATCCGTGCCCGTGTTGTGTGGCATTGCCCCGGTTGCCCAGGATTTATTCACCAGTCAAGAAAATGTGTCGCGCATCAGTCTCGTGCAACGCACCTTACTGCTCACACAATTTTTATTGAAACAGACCTGATGCACAGCCCATTTCACGCCCCGCGTAAGCGTTTTGGACAACATTTCTTGCATGATCAGTTGGTTATCCAACAGATTGTAGAAGCCATCGCACCCCAACCTGGCGAAGTGCTGGTGGAAATAGGTCCGGGGCAAGGCGCATTGACGCAAGCCTTGCTGCCGCACACCGAACAACTGCACTTAGTCGAATTAGACCGCGATCTCGTCGCTTTGCTGCAACAAAAATACGCCGCCACGCCGCAGGTACATATCCATGCCGGCGATGCTTTAAGCTTTGATTTTGCCCGCTTAAAACAGCCCGGACGCCCGCTGCGCGTGGTGGGCAACCTGCCTTACAACATCTCCACGCCGCTGATTTTCCATTTGCTGCAACAAGCAGAAGCCATCAGCGACATGCGGTTTATGCTGCAAAAAGAAGTGGTAGATCGGTTGGTTGCCACGCCCAACAGCAAAGCCTATGGACGCCTGTCCGTGATGGTGCAATACCAGTGCGCGGTTGCGGCGCTATTTGATGTGCCGCCGGAAGCCTTCACCCCGCCGCCGAAAGTGCTTTCCGCTGTGGTCGAACTCTATCCGCATCCGCCGCAACGGGCTGTTGAAGTAGAACCACAGGTGCTCAGCCAAATTGTCGCGCAAGCCTTTGCCCAGCGCCGCAAAACTTTGCGTAACACCTTGAAAAACCTGTTAAATGAGCAACAGATTTGCGCCGCTGGCATCGCCCCGACAGCCCGCGCAGAAACCCTGGAACTGGCAGATTTTGTGCGCCTTGCGCAGCAATACCAGAACGCGCTGCCCACCGCTTAAACCATAAATGATTTCAATTGCTTACAGGATAATGCTGCATGTCTACGGAAACGGAACTTAAACTCAGAATCCCCGCTGACCAAACCGAAGCCTTTTGCCAGCATCCGGTGTTGCTCAGTTGCGCCAGCAGTCGCCAGCAGCAACAGTTAGTCGGCACTTACTACGACACGCCTGACCTAGAACTCCTACAAGCAAGGGTCGGCTTGCGTGTGCGCCGCGAAGGAGCGCGTTGGATACAAACCCTCAAAAGCGCCGGCAGCGGCGTCGGCGGTTTACACCAACGTCACGAATGGGAAGCCGAAGTGATGCAAAATCAAGTGGATTTTGCCTGCTTACCGAAAATGGTGCAGGAAAGCCTGTTTGCTGATAAAAGCCTGTGTGAACGCATTGCGCCGATTTTTACCAGCGATTTTCAGCGTATTTCCTGGCAATTTGAGCGCGATGCCAACTGCTTAATCGAAATCTGCCTGGATCAAGGCGAAGTGCGTCAAGCCGACAAACACACGCCCATTTGTGAAGTAGAATTAGAGCTAAAACGCGGCGAACCCGCGGACTTGCTGCAATTGGCGCTACAACTCCAAGCCGAGTTTCCCCTGGTGCTGGAAAACATCAGCAAAGCCCAGCGCGGCTACGCGCTATTCCAACCCAAAGCCCCCCAAGTGATTGCGCCCAGCCCGCCGTCCTTGTCTACCGATCTCACCGCCAGCGGCGTATTTGCCGAATTGCTCAGGCATTATCTGGCGCATTTACAAGCCAACGAACCCGCCGCCTTAAGCGAAACCGCTGGCAGTGGCGGCGTGCGCCAACTCTGCCATGCAGCACATCGCCTACAAAGCGGTTTTCTCATGTGCCGCAAACTCTTACCCAGAGACAGCAGTAGCCTGTTGCTAGACGAACTCGAATGGTTAGAGCAGGCGTTTCAATCCGCATACGGTTGGGATTTGTTCAACGACATCCTGGAAGCCATTGAATTACAAATGGGGGCGCAAAACGCCCTGCGAGAATTAGCCGTAACAGTTGCACGGCGGCGTTTGCAAGCACACCAGCAACTGGCTGAAGTGCTGAACTCAGCGCGTTACACCCGCCTTTTGCTGCGCTTGCATCTGTGGCTACTGCAAAGCGGTTGGCGGCAAAACATCAGCACCGAAGCGCAAGCCAAATGGCAATTACCTGTGGCAGACTTCGCTCGCAAACGCCTGTCAAAGCAACATAAAGCCTTACGCACCTGGTCTGAACGCTTGGCGGGTTTGCACACCGAAGCCTTGCAAATGCTCTGGCAAGACTGTTTACACATGCAAGCACTGCTAGAGTTTTTCAGCGATTTTTATGCGCAAAACAAAGACATCGCCCACAACAAGCGGCACAGTTACAGCGATTGGCTGGCGCAGTTAAGTGAAGAGCTCGGCAGTCGGCAGGAAGCCTTAGTTGCGCGTCGTTTATTTGAAGAAGCGGCACTGGATACCGAACACCCTGCCCTGCATTTTTTGCAAGGTTGGTATGCCGCCAAGCACAGTTTAAAACTCGGCGTCTTAGAACAAACCTGGATAGCCTTTCGTAAACAAAAAGCTTTTTGGAAGAAACCGGCGCTGTAGAAAAAACCGGTTTAATGCGAAAGCAATGCGCCCACACTGAGCAGCACACAAACCGCCGCATGAGTCAGCAAAACCTGCGGGATGGCGGGCAATAGACGCCCCTGTAGCGCATTTTGCACCGCCAAAAAAGCCGGTGCTACCGCCAACAAACCCCAACGCATTCCGGCTGGCAAAGGCGCAACAGCCAGCAAGCCAAAGCCCGCGATAAATAATACTGCAAGTCCATAAGGCGCATTTTTAGCCCCTAAACGCACTGGCAAAGTGCGTTTACCCGCACGGCGATCCGCCTCAATATCGGGAATCGAATTAATCCACAAAATTGCCGCGGTAAAAATGCCCACAATGGCGCCAAGCCACCAAGCCGCGCTTGGAATAGCTCCTATTTGCAGCCACAGCGTACCCGCCACCGGCAGCACACCAAAGGTCACGGCGATAGTGACATCGCCCAAGCCGCGACACGCCAAGCAGGGCGGTGCAGAGTAAAACACCGCCAACAAAGCCCCCGCCAGACCAAACCACAGCAACTCAATGCTGCTTAAGCCAATCATCCATATACCCAAAATAATCCCAATGCCCAACAATGCCACGCCTAAGCGAAAAGTTTCAGCGCGGCTCAACACCTGATTTTGCATAAAACGACTGCCGCCGGAAAAGGGATAAATGCGGTTTTGGTTGGCATTATCGTTGTACACATCGTAGTAGTCATTCAACACATTGGCGCTTGCGTGAAAGCACATAATTGCCAACAGGGTTAAGACAGCCAAATCGCTTTTTAACGCGCCCGCTTCATGCCAAGCCAACGTCAGTGCAGCAATAACCGCCAGCACCGAGGCAGAAAAAAACGCCGGGCGCGTTGCAGCAAACCAGGTAAAACAACGGTTTTGCCAAGTATTTTGATGAAAAACTTCAAGGCTGGGTTCGGACATGTAAAGACTCCTCAATTTATATCCATTTTAGACATCAACTTTTCACTAGGAGACGGCTGCGTCCACCGCCTTGACGCAACACCCGCACTTGCGTACCGAGCCGCTCTTGTAGCGCCTCCACATGCGAAATAACTCCTACCAGCTTGCCACTGGCGCGGAGGTTTTCCAGCGTATCCACGGCCATATCCAGGGTTTGGCTATCCAGCGTGCCAAAGCCCTCATCAATAAACAGCGCGTGAATTTCTGCGTTTTTCGCGGCTAAATCCGACAAGCCCAGCGCCAACGCCAAGCTGGTTAAAAACCGTTCACCACCCGATAAAGTGTTCATGGAACGGATGTTATCTGCTTGATAAATATCAACAATTTCAAGCTCTAATGGCTTATTGGTGAAATCCTGTGCCTGGCGAATGCGATAACGCGGATTCAAAGTCAGCAAATGCTGATTTGCCAACTGTACCAGGCGCTCTAGCGTTAGACTTTGCGCAAAAGTTTGAAATTTATCGCCTTTTTGCGAACCTATGAGCTCATTTAACGCCGCCCACAGCGCCAACACGCGCCTTTGCTGTTCGACTTTTTCAGTTTGCTGCGCATAGTGTTCGCGCAAAGCTGCATCATCCGCCAAACGGGTTTTTCGGGTGGCACTGGCTTCAATCCGTTGCCGCTGCTGCTCGCTGTTTTCCGCCAATGCCTGCTGCAAAGCCTCGGCAGTTGAGTGGATTTGCGGCGCTTGTTGCTGCGCTTCAGCATAAGCTTGGCGCGTGTCCGCCAAGGATTGCGCCAGTTGCAAGGCTTGAGTTTCCAAGGTTTTTTGTTGCGCTGTCCAAGCCTGCGCCTGCGCTTCTGACAAGAGCGCACAGCGCACCTGAGCTAAATCTACAAAGCCTTGGTTTTTCGCGTTTTGCTGCGCTTTTTGTTGCAGCATTTGGGCGTGCGCCCAGGACTGTTGCGCTTCCGCTTGCTGGTTTGCCAACTGCTGCGCTAAGGTTTCGCCCTGATGCCGCAGGCTTTGCGCCCGCGCCTGCGCCTGCTGTTGTTGCGCAGAAGCCGCGTCCGCCGCTTGCTGCAACTGTTTTTGCGCTTCACGCGGGTCAGCATAAGCAAATAAATCAAAGCGTTGCGCTTGCAGGTTTGCCAGTTCTGCCTGTTGAGTTTGGCTTACCAGCCGCGCTTCATGCGCCGCTTGTACCGCTTGCTGTTGCTGCGTTTCGAGCTTCGCCAGGTGCTTTTCTATAGTTTGCTGTTGTTGCTGCAACTGCGCTTGGGCTTGTTGTTGCGCCTGCCAAGCTTGCCAACGTGACGCCAACGCTGCCAGCACCGCGTTGGTGTTGTCAGCAGCCATTGGGCATTCATACTGAGCTAAACGCTGATTTAGCTGCGCAAGTTGTTGTTCTAATTGTATTTGTAGGTTTTTTTCAGCGGCTTGCGCAGCCTGTTGTTTATCCGCTTGATGACTGATGTGCAGCGCCAAAGCGCGTAAATCCTGCTCAAGCTGTTGGGCTTTTTGAGCCGTAGCTTCCAGGTTTTTTTTGTGTTTTTCCTGTTGTTTTTGCAGGATTTTATAGTCCGCATAACGCTGCTGCAAAACCTCGCGTTGCGCTTGCGTTTGCGCTAAAGCCGCTGCCAGAGGTGCGTCTTGCGCAATTTGCATAGACGAAAAAACCACTGATTTTACAATTACTTGCTCAAACTCCTGTTGCAGTCGTGCTTGATTTTGCTGCGCTAAAGCGCGTTTTTCTGTCAGCGCCGCCTGTTGCTGCTCAGTTAGCGCCGCTTGTTGAGTTAAATTGTCCTGTTCGCGGCGCAAGGTTTTGAGTGCCTCTTCTTGCGCGTTCACCTCAGCTTGCGCTTCCGGCAGACGATTTTTGTAGTTGGCAACCAGCGGATGCTCGGTTGCACCGCACAAAGGGCAGGCTTCGCCAGGACGCAAGTCGGCGCGGTGCGCCTCCAGGCTTTGCAGCACCGCCGCTTGTTGCGCAATCACGCGCAATTTTTCCAGCAGGGTTTCCGCTTGTTGCGCGGCGTTTTTGTGCTGCGCCAACGCCTCTTGCTGCTGTGCTGATTTTTTTTCTAATTCAATAAGTTGTGCCTGAATTTCGGCTAATTGCTGGGTTTGGGTTTGCCAAGCCCTGGAGAAATCCTGTAATTTTTCCAGCCATTGCGCCTGTTGTTTGGCATTTTCCAGATGCTTTTCCAGGTCTTCATCGCTGAATTTTCCAAGTAAATCCTGTGCTTGCGTTTGTAAGGCGTGCTGCGTTGCTTGCGCCGCAGCTAAAGTTTGCTGCGCCTGGGCAAAAGCGGCTTGTTGCGCTGCTTGTTGTTGGTGTAATTCAGCTAAGTCTTGCGCTAATTGCTGCGCTTGTTTCCTGTTGCTATCCTGTTGTTTTTGCTGCTTTTCATAGAGTTCGCTTTGGGCTTGTAACCAGGGCAAATCCTGGGCTAATCCGGCGGCTTGCTGCTGTGCTTGCAACCAGATTTGCCCCTCGGTTATTTGCTGCTGCGTCTGTGTCAGTTGCGCTTGGCTGGCGCTCAACGCTGCTTGCGCCTGCTGTTGCACTTGCTCGGTTTGCTGTTGTTTGGCTTGGTTTTGCTGCACTGATTGCTGCGCTTGGACGATTTGCTGATCCAGTGCAATCACTTGATGGATGAGCGGAATTTGCGCTTCTTGCTGGGTTTTAGCCTGGGCTAATTGGGTTTGTGCTGCTTGCCAATGGCTTTGGGCTTGCACTTGTGCCTGTTGCACTTGTTGCTGCGCGGCATGGGTGTCTTGAATGCGCTGCAACAGTTTTTGCCAACTTTGCCGCTGTTCGCTCAAACGGTCTAAATCTGCTTGAAAAACCGCCGCTTGCTGATGTTTGCGCAAAGCGGCTTGGGATTTAGCAAAAACAGCTTGTGCGGTGGCTAATTGCTGCTCATTTTGCTGCAAAGTGTGCAAACGCTGCTGCAATGTTTCTTGCTTGTGCAGCCATTCGAGTTGCGCATTGAAGTCCTGGTATTTGGCTGATAAGTCGCTGATTTGTTGGTTAAATTGCTCCAGTTCGCTGAGATAGGCTTGTTTTTGCGCTTCAGTCAGCAGGCGGTCTCGGTCAATTTGCCGGCTTAAGTCTTCAAGCTGTTGTTTTTCCTGCTTATGGCGTTCATAAGCGGCTTCCGATAGGCGGCGATAGACTTCTGTGCCGGTGATTTTTTCCAGAATACCGGCGCGATCATTTTTCTTGGAATCCAAAAATTTGGAGAAATCTCCCTGCGCTAAGAGCACGGCACGGGTAAATTCTTCAAATTTCAGGTGCAGCAAATCAGCAATTTGCTCATCCACTTCGCGCACCTTTTCGGCAAGAATTTCGCCGTCAAGTTTTGCCAGTTCGCGCTTGACTTTTTGCAGCTTGCCGTCAGCTCTTTGCCGCGCTCGTGCCACTGCCCACCGCGCCCGATAGGCTTGATTTTTCACCATAAATTCGACTTCTGCGTAGCTTTCCGCAGTGCCGTGACTCATGAGTTCAGTGGCTTCGCATTCGCGTGCCACGCGCCCAAACAGCGCCAGCGTCATGGCATCCAGCAAGGTGGTTTTGCCCGCGCCCGTTTCGCCGGTGATGGCAAATAAGCCGGAATCGCTAAACGGCGGCGCACTAAAATCCAGGCTATGAGCGCCGTAGAGGGAGTTGAGGTTAAGTAATGAGAGTTTGAGTAATTTCATATTGAGCGGGTGCGCAACCGAGGTTATTCGTAGCCATCATCGGCGATTTTCGTGCCCTTCGACAAGCTCAGGGAACGAAAACGTGAAAAACAGGTTATTCGTAGCCATCATCGGCGATTTTCGTGTCCTTCGACAAGCTCAGGGAACGAAAACGTGAAAAACAGGTTATTCGTAGCCATCATCGGCGATTTTCGTGTCCTTCGACAAGCTCAGGGAACGAAAACGTGAAAAACAGGTTATTCGTAGCCATCGTTACCAGTGTAAAAGTCCGCCGCGAGATTTTCAAAACGGGTATATTTGCCGAGAAAAGCCAGGCGTACTGTGCCTATAGGTCCGTTACGCTGTTTGCCGATGATGATTTCCGCTGTGCCCTTGGCGTCCGTGTCTTCGTTGTACACCTCGTCGCGGTAAATGAACACGATCAAGTCAGCATCTTGTTCCAACCCACCAGATTCACGCAAATCTGCCATTTTCGGGCGCTTGTCGGGGCGCTGTTCGAGGCTGCGGTTGAGTTGTGACAGGGCAATGATGGGCACATGCAGTTCTTTGGCAAGGGCTTTCATGGAACGCGAGATTTCCGCAACTTCGGTAGCGCGGTTGTCGCTTTTGCCAGGCACTTGCATGAGTTGCAAATAGTCCAACACAATTAAGCCCAGTTGCCCGTATTCTCGCGCCAACCGCCGCGCACGCGCCCGCACTTCGGTGGGACTTAAGGCGGGGGTATCGTCAATGTACAGGGGCTTTTCCATCAGCATGTTAATTGCCGAGGTGAGGCGCGGCCAGTCGTCGTCGTCGAGTTTGCCGGTGCGCACTTTGGTCTGATCAATGCGCCCTAGCGAGGACATGATGCGCATTGCCAGTTGTTCTCCGGGCATTTCCATGCTGAATACGGCAACCGGTAATTCTGAATGGATGGCGACATGTTCGGCGATGTTCATGGCGAATGTGGTGTTATGTACACACAGATCATTGGCAATGAAATTTTGCGTTTGCGCAATGCTTAAGTCATACACCTGTTTTTTGCCAAGTGGTTCAATACTAACGATTTTATCCCAACAAATATCGCTGCTGGCGAGGTTGCGTAGGTTGTCATGATCCAGGGCGTCTGCCAATTGCTTAAGGCGTTGCCGAGTTAAAGCACGTTTGCCGACATGCAGGTTGGAATAGCCTTGGATACCTGCACGCTTGGCTAAAGATACCCAGGATTCAGCGCCTTTGGCGCGTTCTAAGGTGTCCCAAAAAGCACGGGGAATGAGGTCGGTGTTGGTGTGGTGATTTTTATTCGCTAGTGCTTGTTGCACTTTGCTTAAAGCCGAAGTTTTGCCAAATATACCTATGTCTTGCATAAAAGTTTGGATACTTTGCGCATCAGTGATGTCCAATTGCCAAGCCAGATTGCGCTTGTCCTGGTATTTCACCGCCCGTTTTTTCAAACGAGCAATGATGCCAAAGCGCAGCAGCAAATGTTGCAGTTGCCGGATTAATCGCTCGCTGACGCTGGCAAAACCAAGCTGCGCTTGCCCGCTACTAAGCACAGATGCCCACCCATCAGTAGCAAACAAGCGATTGATAAATAAAGCAAGTTGCGGACGGGGTAAGGTGAAAACCGCAGCGGGAATAAATTTATGATGCGCACTTTTGCCGCGCAAGCCATAGCTTTCCAACCAGTCCATCAGGGTATTGGCGTGATTTTTTGCCATACCCGCGTATTCTTGCGCAGAAAAAGGCAGGGCTTCAGGCGCAAAAAAATCTACGAGTCTGCGCCACAGATCGGGCGTGGGAATATTTTTGCCTTGCAACCAATAGGTTATTGTGCCTGGCGCGACCGCTAAAGTGTGTGCCAAATGACGCTGAGAACAGGCTAAGCGCATCAATTTTTCGCGTAACCAAGCACTGAAACGCTGGCGTAATTGTTGACGATTTTGCTTATCCGCCGCCACTTTTATGTCTGTTGCGCGGGTCTTTGAATAGTAAAATTGTGCTTGTACGCCGCCAAATGCCTGCACCGCCGCTGCAAAATCCTGTTGAATTTCTGGATTGGTGTTGGTAAATGCGGGGCTGGTATTGGTCAAATTGCCATCGCCCAGTAAATATGCCAGTAATTTCACTTCACAGTCGCGCAAAGCCTGGTTGCCAAACACGGGTAACGCACGCGGCACAGCGATCTGTTCGCCAACAGTTAATTCCAGTAAGGGTTTCCAACCCTGTGCAGTTAAAAACGGATGTGCAGCAGTGGTGTCTACATAACGCCCCAAGCGCGTAGTGACACGAAACACCGGTTTATGTCCATCATCAATGAATTGCGTGACCTTTTGCGGGCGCAAACGCCAGTCGTCATGCAGGCTAATAACCTCGGTATGACGCTGTTGATAGAAATTTGCCAAAGTACAAAGGCAACCATCCGGCAGTAGCAGTTCTGTGTCTTCAGCGCAACATTTGCCCATGGACGGGCGCCCGGCAACGATAATTAAATCAGAGGCTTGCAGTCCAGCGGTTTTTTCGTCAAAGTCGGTAAAGCCGGTGGCGATGCCGGTGATGGCGTCTTCTCGATGAAATAAGGTGTCAATTTTTTCTACCGCTTGTGCCAGCAGTTGTTTAATCGGCACAAAACCGCCGTCGCGGGCGCCTTGTTCGGCGATAGCGAAGACTTCGCGTTCGGCGGTGTCGAGTAATTCCGCGGTGCCGCGTCCTTGGGTTTCAAAGGCGCTGTTGGCGATGTCGGTGCCGACGCGCACCAGTTGGCGCAACACTGAGCGTTCGCGCACTATGTCGGCGTAGGCAGTGATGTTGGCGGCGCTGGGGGTATTTTTCGCCAGCGTGCCTAGATAAGCCAAGCCGCCGACTAAGTCTAATTTGGCTTGTTGTTCTAGCCATTCAGAGAGGGTGATGAGATCACAAGGATGGCTGTCTTCGAGCAGTTGGCGAATGGCGACAAAAATTAGTTGGTGATCGCGGCGGTAGAAATCTTTATCCGACAGGCGGTCGGCGATTTTTAGCCAGGCTTCGTTGTCCAGCATGAGACCGCCAAGCACGGATTGCTCAGCTTCTATGGAATGCGGCGGGACTTTCAGGTGTTCCATCTGATGTTTCAGCACGTTATTAGGTTTTTTCGGTGACAGCAGGTGAGGGGAGTGCGCATTGTAGGGGAATTTTGCCGGTCAGCAGAAATAAAAACGCCAACGCCTGCATCAGTGCAGGCGTTGGCGTTGGAAGTAAGATTTTACAGCGGGTGATTTTACAGCAACGGAATAATCAGCAGTGCCACAATGTTAATGATTTTAATCAATGGGTTGACGGCTGGACCTGCGGTGTCTTTGTAAGGATCGCCAATGGTGTCGCCGGTTACAGCCGCTTTGTGTGCTTCGCTGCCTTTACCGCCGAAGTTGTTGTTTTCAATGTATTTTTTCGCGTTATCCCAAGCACCGCCACCGGTGGTCATGGAAATAGCAACGAATAAGCCCGTAACGATAGAACCGACTAACATGCCACCAAGGGCTTGGGGTCCTAAAATTACACCGACGAGCACAGGGGTCAACACGGGCAACAAAGAAGGAATCATCATTTCGCCGATAGCGGCTTTGGTCAGCATATCTACCGCACGCGAATAATCGGGTTTGTCTTTGTAGGTCATGATGCCGGGTTTTTCGCGGAATTGGCGACGCACTTCTTCCACCACTGAGCCAGCGGCACGACCGACGGCTTCCATTGCCATAGCACCAAACAGATAGGGAATCATGCCGCCGATGAATAAGCCGATAATAACCATGTGGTTAGAGAGGTCAAAGGCGACTAGGGTATCGCCGTTGTGGTGTGACAGTTCGCGGGTGTAGTCAGCAAACAGCACTAAGGCAGCTAAACCAGCAGAACCAATGGCATAGCCTTTGGTGACGGCTTTGGTGGTGTTGCCTACCGCATCCAGCGGGTCGGTGATGTTACGGATTTCGCTCGGTAAGTCAGCCATTTCAGCAATACCGCCCGCATTGTCGGTGATAGGACCATAAGCGTCTAGCGCAACGATAATGCCGGTCATAGACAGCATCGCAGTGGCAGCAACAGCAATGCCGTACAAACCAGCCATTGAATGCGCAACAAAAATACCTAAGCAGACTACAAGCACTGGGGCTGCGGTGGATTTCATAGACAGCGCCAAACCAGCGATGACGTTGGTTGCATGACCCGTAGTAGAGGCTTTTGCTAGGTTTCTGACGGGGCTAAATTCCGTCGCCGTGTAGTATTCGGTAATCACCACCATTAAGGCGGTGACCACCAGCCCTACAATGGCTGCGCCATACAGTGACATGACGCTGTAACTGCCGTTGTCGCCCATTAACCACATAGTTACCGGATAGAAGGCAATCAGAGAAATTGCGCCAGAGACGGCTAAACCGCGATACAGTGCAGGCATGATACGACCGCCTTCATTAACGGATACGAAGTAAGTGCCAATGATGGAAGCAATAATAGACACGCCGCCGAGCATCAGCGGATACAAAATAGCATTGGTGTTACCCGCAAAAACCGACACGCCCAAAATCATGGTGGCAATCACAGTGACCGCATAGGTTTCAAACAAGTCAGCCGCCATGCCAGCACAGTCGCCAACATTGTCGCCGACGTTATCAGCAATCACTGCTGGATTGCGTGGGTCATCTTCAGGAATGCCGGCTTCTACTTTACCCACTAAGTCTGCGCCAACGTCAGCGCCTTTGGTGAAAATACCGCCGCCTAAACGCGCAAAAATGGAAATCAGCGAACTGCCGAATGCCAAACCCACAAGAGGCGACAAGCTGACTTTAGCACCGCCAGCCATTGCGACCAACACAGCGTAATAACCGGCAACGCCCAATAAACCCAGACCAACCACCAGCATACCGGTGATAGCACCGCCTTTGAAGGCTACATGCAGCGCCGCGTTTAAGCCGCCTTTAGCCGCTTCGGTGGTACGCACGTTAGCACGCACAGACACTAACATGCCGACAAAACCGGCTAAACCAGAGAGAATTGCGCCGACAGCAAAACCGATAGCGGTTAAAGCACCGAGCACAAACCAGATAATGGCAAATAAGACAATGCCCACTATGCTGATGGTGAAATACTGGCGCTTAAGATAAGCGGTCGCGCCTTCTTGAATGGCTTGAGCGATTTCCTGCATTCGCGGATTGCCGGTGGGTTTTGCGAGCACCTGAAAGGTGGATACAATGCCAAAGCCGATAGCGGCTAGGGCACACAACAAGCTGGCTATGAGTGCAGCATCCATAAACGTCATTCTCCTTAAGGGATAATAGTAAAAATGAAGCATCTTTCGATTGGTTGTATTCAGCATTACGTTTTTTAATAATGCCATTCAAGATGTTGACACAAATACCCCTAGAAGCCTAGTTGTGAAAATTAATAGATGTATAAAAATTTTGCGCTTGGCACTTGCGCCTAATTGGCATGAAAAAATAGGGGATTTAGTGCCGCTACAAGATAGCAAATAGTTTTTCAATCAATCGCTTATAAAATATCCGCAACACGTCTATGCCGATGGCGGGTAGCAAAACGGGTTGCAATTCAAGCAGATGCAAGCAACGCAAACACCTTGAAGCCCCGCATTTGTGTCAGACTGGAGCAGTTTGTTATGCGCCTGTCATGTCTATCCCTTATGCTGTAAGCCTTTTGCTGGTCTGTACACTTTCATCACTGGATATTTTTCACTATGAATGCACACAATGCCGCATTGCCCCCCATTCCACCGGATGAAGCCGAGCGCGTCGCCGCACTGCAACGCTATGAAATTCTCGATACCGGAGCCGAACAGCGTTTTGACGATTTAACCCAACTCGCTTCCTACATTTGCAATGCGCCCATTGCTTTGGTGAGTTTGGTAGACAGCAAACGCCAGTGGTTTAAGTCAAAAGTCGGGCTGGATGCCGAAGAAACGCCCCGCGAATGGGCTTTGTGCGCACACGCCATTACGCAACCAGAGCAGCTCTTTATAGTCCCTGACGCGCAAGCAGATGCACGTTTTGCCGGCAATCCGCTGGTGACCGGTAATCCCAATATTCGCTTTTATGCAGGTGCGCCTTTGGTCACAGAAGATGGCTATGCGCTGGGGACTTTGTGCGTGATTGACACCATTCCGCGCCAATTGAGCGAATTACAATTATCGGCATTGTCCGCCGTGCGTCGCCAAGTATTAGCGCAGATTGAGTTGAGCCGTAACCTGATGGAATTGACGCAAGCCAATTTGAAACTAGAACAACTGAATCAAACGAAAAGCGATTTTCTGCACATGGCAGCGCACGATTTGAAAAATCCACTGTCCGCAGTGATGGGCTATGCAGAAGAATTACTGGAAACCGATAACAGGTCGAACCCAGCAGAAACCCAAGAAAACCTGCGTCATATTCATCAAGCCAGTCGCCATATGTATGATTTAGTCACTAACTTGCTGGATGTAAATGCCATTGAATCGGGGCGGCATGAGTTAAAACTGGAGTCGCTGCCGTTGGCGCCCCTATTTGAACGCTTGCGTTTTAACTACGAAAAACGTGCACACGCCAAGCAAATTGAATTGCTTGTGCAACCGCCTTTAGCCTGCACAGTCTTGGCCGCTGAATCAGCACTTTTTCAAGTATTGGATAATTTGGTTTCTAACGCGATAAAATACTCGCCACCGCGAAAGCAAGTCAGCTTGCGTAGCCAGGTCACTGCAACCCATGTACAAATTCTCGTGCAGGATCAGGGACAAGGCTTTAACGCAGAAGATCAGCAACGCTTGTTTCAAAAATTTACCCGCCTCTCTGCTCGCCCTACGGGGGGCGAACATTCTTCCGGGCTGGGGCTATTTATCGTCAAGCGCCTGGTAGACGCCATGCAGGCAAATATCCGCTGCGAAAGTCAACCAGGCAAGGGCGCAACCTTCATTATTGAATTGGTAAAAAAACCATGAGTGAATATTTACTGCTGTTTGTGAGCACCGTGTTGGTCAATAACATAGTGCTGGTGAAATTCTTAGGGTTATGTCCCTTTATGAGCGTTTCTACCCGCCTAGAAACTGCCACTGGCATGGGCTTAGCGACCACCTTTGTGCTCACCCTTTCCTCTATTTGTAGCTATCTGGTTGATGCGTATTTACTCGCCCCCTTTGAATTAGAATACCTGCGTACCCTCACCTTTATTCTGGTCATAGCCGCAATGGTGCAATTTACCGAAATGCTGGTAAAGAAAACCAGCCCGTTGCTGCACCAGATTTTAGGCATCTTTCTGCCGCTCATCACCACCAATTGCGCAGTGCTAGGCATCGCCTTGCTCAATGTGCAAAATCATCAAGGATTGCTGCATTCAGCCGTGTTTGGTTTTGGTGCGGCGGTGGGTTTTTCTTTAGTATTGGTGCTGTTTGCCGCCATCCGCGAACGCACTTCAGTGGCAGATGTGCCGGAGTTGTTCAAAGGTGCGCCCATCAACCTGATCACCGCTGGCATCATGTCAATGGCGTTCATGGGATTCGTCGGCTTGGTCAAACATTAGTGCGCCCAGACTATTTTAATGAATTGAACCGTGCCCTTCGACAAGCTCAGGGCACGGTTCAATTCATTAAAATTACCTCTGTTTTTGTCCTGCTGTGCTGGGCATCTACCAGCTTTGGCGGAGAATTTCCGCATACCCTTGAAGACGGGCGCGGACATACCATTACCTTATCCGCATCGCCGCAACGCATTGTTTCGCAAACCCTTGCCACCGATGAAATGCTACTGGCAATCTGCCCGCTGTCGCGCATTGTGGGCTTTAGCACCCTGTCGGTTGACGCACACTACAGCTTGATTGCCGAAGCGGTGCGCAACAGTGGCAAAGCGCGTCCGGCAAGCGTCGAACACCTCTTGCGTTTGCAGCCAGATTTAATTCTCACTGCCAGCTACAACCGTGCAGAAACCCTGCAACAACTGCAAGCAGGTGGCGCTACTGTGATGCAGTTTGCACATTTCGACAGCCTGGATAATATTTTTACCAATTTGCGCTTGTTAGGACGGGCGATTGACGCGCAAGCGCCAGCCGAACAACTGATTGCAGACATGCAGCAACGCATCAACACCTGGCAAACGTGCCGAGCTTCGGGGACAGCTAAAGTGCGGGCTTTGGTATTGGACACTTGGCACTACACACGCGGCACACAGACCACCGCAGATGATTTGCTGCGCCTGGCGGGATTGGAAAATATCGCCGCACAACAAGGAGTTACAGGCGTTGAAAAGCTAGATACCGAGCGCCTGTTGCGCTGGCAACCGGACTTGCTGATCGTGCCGGAACACCCAGCGCAATTTGCCGCTGCCCGCCAACATTTCCTCAATGATCCTCTGCTATCCGCCACGCCCGCCGGACAACATTCGCGCCTGATTTTCCTCGATAAGCGCTATTTTGAAGCAGTTTCACACCTGGTTGCGCAAGGCTTTGTGCAATTAATGCAGGCGCTTTATCCCGATTGCCAGCCAGTAAAATAAAAATAATCAAGCGCTTACTGATTAAGCACCGCTTTAAGCAAATGCTCCCCGCCGCGCAAACTCTGACACAGCGAGCGCATCATCTGGCTCTCCGCCGCCGAACACGGCTGACACATCAGCACACAAGTATGCAGCACCTGCAAAATCGCATCTTGCGACACCGAACGCAGGCGCATTTCCTCTAACACCTGTTCCCGAAACAGCGCCGGATTGTGCTTGCACTCTTGCAGCACAGCGTCTAACTGAAAAGGCGTTTGCAACCGCTGAGCAGTCTCTTGAATATACTTGATGTTTGAGCGCGATGGCGCACCCTGAGCAGAGGCAACCAGCAGCAAACTCAACAACAACAAAGCCGCAAAATCCTCTTGTTTTTCCAAATTCTCCCCAGCAGCAGGCGCATTTTGTTGCAGAACAACTGGCTCAGTTTTATCCAACACCGCCTGCACCTGCCGATTAATCATGTGCAAATCGCGCTCTTTAATGTTTTTCCGTTGATTACGAAACGCCAGCAAATCCAAAGAAATCAGTTCTAAGCTCTTGAAACGAATCGGAATCAGCGGATGAGTGCTGGCATAGCCAGACATTTGCCGACGCTGCATGTCTTGGGTCAGGCGCTCAATTTCAGCAAACTGCGCATGTAAGGCATACAAAACCTGCTGATCACTGCCTGGATGAAAGCCACAGGCAGTTTTAAAAAACGCATTGGCAGCACTAGAAAGATCGCCACACGCCAAAAAACCAATACGATCCGCAGTAATTTCCGCCGCCCGCGACCATTGCAACAAGCTCTTCGCCAATTGCGGAGAAATTTGCTCAGCGCGTTCATCAAACAACAGAAACCCCGCCGGAATTTGGTTATGCTCAAACAACACATGCCCCAATTCATGACCAATCACAAATGCCAGCTCTGAAGAATTAAATTCCCTAACTAAAGCCGAAGTCAGCAAAATATCGCAACGCTGCTCATGAGCATACACATGAGCGTTGTACTGGGTATCCTGATGCACATAAAGATCGCCCTCAATGTGCTCCCCAATACGACTTAAACAATCGCGGTAAAGACGATAAATATCCGGGAACAAATCAGCCGTAATCTTCACCGCCGTACCTAACAAATGGCGCTTATGCAGCGAAAAATAGTGCTCACGTTCGGATTGTTCGTGAAAAGCACGGACTTGCGGTTGTTTAGCAAGTTCTTGATACAACAGTGCTTCATAATCAAAACGTAGAGCATTCAATCCAGTAGCAGTCCGCATAGTCGTTCCTTTAGACAAACCCAATCAGCGCATTAAAAACTACCCAACCCATACAA
The DNA here is from genome assembly GCA_020720115.1 of Thiomargarita sp. Lineage (GTDB taxonomy): Bacteria > Pseudomonadota > Gammaproteobacteria > Beggiatoales > Beggiatoaceae > BB31. The sequence continues at coordinate 23,075 of DYPD01000055.1, forward strand.
ATCACAACAAAGCAGAATTATTTGCCAAATAGCATAAAATCAAGCACAAAAAACCAAAAGTTGCCCTCACCTAAATTTCAACAAAGCCTAGCGGTGCATGTACATTGGCAACTCACTTTAACTGATACAGCCGTCTAGTTTCAATGTAATGTGCCCGATAGGATGCGCGTTCCGCGCAGAGCCTCGGAATCCTTCCTGCGACGCGGAAGGCTTGCACGAGAAAGATGCAAATTTTTCTTCCGAAATTTTAGAAGAACATGGAGCAAATTTACGATATCCACATAGTTCAGGCATAAAGGGTTCAAAACATAGCCATATGCGTGAGTTACGCATTCAGCATGGTGGTGAACCTTATCGTGTTTTGTATGCGTTTGATCCGCGTCGTGCTGCTATTTTGCTGATTGGCGGCAACAAAACGGGGGATAAGGATTGGTACGAAAAGTATGTGCCGCTTGCGGATCGTCTGTACGACGAGCATTTAGCTATTTTGCATCAGGAAAAGGCTAATTTGCATTGAATAAATATAACTTAGAGGTTATATTTTCTTAAGTTATCAAACCAGCCCTGTCAAGGTGAGTAATTTACTGTAAAATAAGGACTATTTTTATAATCAACGAAATACTGAGGAATATACAATGATTTTCAACCCAATTTTGCAGAAATTTAGTGAGAAAAATCCAGTCACTGTGATGATTCAGGGCTTATTAGAACGTATACTACATGCAGCCATGTAGGGTGGGCAAAAGCCGTCCGTGATATAGGAAAAGAATTTGAATTAACCACGGCGTTGCCCACCATTCGGATGTTATTGAAGCATCGAATGGTGGGCAAATTCCGTGGTAATTATGTGCCAACAAATGAAATTCATTGGACGGAATTAGCCCACCCTACACGGCTGAAGACAAGATGGTATTCATGACAGTATGAGCGTGTTTTTTTCCACTATAA
>DYPD01000056.1 GCA_020720115.1 Thiomargarita sp.
TCATATTATACCACCTTTTTTCTTAACTTAATGCCATTGACGCTGGAGCGTGGGAGCGAGACATAGACTGCAACTGCGGTACTCATTGGAAAAAACCGCATTTGTGGTCTAACACCATCAAGTGCCAAAGTGCCAAACTATAGCTTGGCACGCCTCCTGTTATTCGCTGATTTCTGGCATGTCTTCGCCGTGTCTTACGATGACGTTTGAGTTCATCGGTCAGGTCGTTTAGGGCGTTGCTTAAGTCTTGGCTCATGGGAATCTCCTTGCAGTTGAATGGATAAGGCAGTTTAGCAATTTGTCCTTGCCTACGCGATGCGGTATTTTCTCGTGCCGCGTAGAACGCTGGCACGAGAACAAACTTAGCGAATCACCGGGGTGCCTAGCTGCGTGACATTGGCCAAGCGATCCAGTAGCACATCCCAATCTACTTGCGGATTGAAGCCTTTAACGTCAATTCTCGGTAAGCCGCCGCCTTGTACCAGATAATAGCCGTTTTCGGCGGTGGCAACGCCGCGCATGGTACATACCTTGTTGCGCAAACGGCAGCCCACGCCCAGACGCGCATAGGAAAAGGACTCGAAAAAGCTCAAAACGCCGCGTGACAGGGCGTCTGCCATGCCGCCACCGCCCAGGCTGGAGAGGTTGCGCACGGCTTTTTGGCTAATTCTGCCGCCGCTTTCGCCGTCGGGGGTGCTTACATAGGCGTCAAATTGCACCGGTTGCCAGTGTGCCAGTTGCAGATTTTCTACTTGTCCTGATAAGCGTCCTGAAATTTCTCCAAATTCAAAGAATTGCGTTAAGGTTTGTAAATCTAAGCGTTGAATATCAATGGCGGCATTGAGTAGCGGTAAAGCGCCCAGCGGGTCTTGCAAGGACAGACGGTGAATCACGATGTCGCCGCCAAACACCTGGAGCAGTAAAGCGCCGTCCATTTCTAACTGGTGCTTGTGGTAGAAAATCTTCGGAATCATGGCGGCCAGTTGTCCACCCAGCGGCGGTAAACCCAGGGCTTGACTGATTTGTATCATGGAAATGGGTTCGATGCGCCCGCTTAAACTCAGTTCAGGTTCGCTGCTGCTAAGCTTGTCAAACCCCAGTTGCGTTAGGTGTAGCGCACCATCAAACAGCGGCACTTCGAGCGGCGAGAGCAGTGTGCCGCCGTCGCCTTGCAAGCGCAGATTTAGTTGTCTGGCGGGGATGTCGAAGGCTTTCCAATGCAGCTTGTCCCAGTGCAAATGCGTGGCACGCGCTTGTTGCGAATGCCAATGCAGGGTGCCGGTTAAACCGTTGATGCCGCCAGACGGCGTGGTCAAGCTAATGGGTTGCAGAGTGATTTGCGCGTGGCTGTCTTTGGCTTGCCAATGCAGTTCGCCGTCCAGTGCGCCGCTGCTGTGCAGCTCGCCCCAGCCTTGATCCTGTAGCCAGGTTTGCAAATAGCTGTGTTGCACTTTTGCGAGATCGCAGCGCGGCAGCTTGAGTTGCGCTGTTTGCACATGCAAGGTGGGTTGAAAACCCAGGCTGAGATTGCCTTGCACACGGAAAAAATCCGCGTGTTGATAATCCAATTGGCTTATGCGCACCACATGCTGCGCACCGTTCCAGCTAAAGCTTGTGTTTAATTGGACGCTTTGCTGCACCTGCATATAGAGCGGCGATAGGTAGAGTTCGCCAGCCCGCAGGCTGATCTGCGGGTCAAATTCCCAGGTCGTTGGCGTTGAAGTGGCTTGCACCTGCACATCAAGCGCCAGCTTTTCGCCGACTTGCGTGCCCGCCGCATTGCTAAAGTTGAAATTTTCGCTGCTGAGGTCAGTTTTGAAGCCAAACATCTGCTTGGGCTGTGTACCCACTTGCAGATGCTTGATTTTCACTGCGCCCTCTAATGTCCAGCCCGGCAGTAGGTTAAAAAAAGCCTGCGCCCGCTGGAACAAAGCTTTAGCCGGCAGGGTTTGCGCGGGCGCACTCAGTTGCCAGCCCTTTGTGGTGGAAAAGTTAAAACTCAAACGCAAACCCGCAATAACCAGGCGCGGTGCGTTAATTTCCAGAGCGCCGCTGGCTTTTTGGTAACGCCAACGGATATTGCGCGCGCGGCTGTCGAGCAAGTCGGGGGTATAAAGTTGTGCGTCGTCGCAACGCAGTTGGGTGGGAGAATCTTCCAAGCGGGCGCAACTCAACTTGATTTTGCGCAGCGGTTGCACGAATCCTGGCAAGTGCAGTTGCGCAGCTTGCACTTGCAGGTGCAGATGTTGCGCATCAATGATTTGTAGACTGAGGTTGAGATCAGTCAGGCGCAAACTGCCTTGGGCAAGTTGATCTAAATGCAGTTTGAACTCTTCTAAAGCTTGGGCGGAAGCGGCTAAACACAGCCCTAAACAAGCGCAAAAAAGCCGCAAAAAACCGCTTTTTTTGCCGAATCCTATCAACAAATTCAAGGGCTTGCCTGCTCGTCGAGTTTGCGATAACGCTCCACTTCGCCGTCAAGGTTGCGCAACGTCAAAGTCCCCTGCGTAAGCGCTTCAAGCTGATATTCATGCAGCAAACGCCGCTGGCTATCAGTGATGCTCAAGCGCCCCTGTTGCAATTGCCACTGACCCGCTTCGTGCGGCAATTGCTCAAGCTGTGCCGCAAAATAATGCACCCCTTGGCGAATACCGAAACTCAAGCGCAAGTCGCCATGCGTGTCCAGGCGTTGCCAAATGCCAATAAGCTGCATGTCTGCGACTGTTTCCAACGCAGACGGAACAGTGGTGGTTAATAGCACGTCCGACTGCAAATGCGCGTTGCGGTTTTGCGTCAGCCGCGCTAGACAACTGGGGTTTGTACCGCATTCCGCGTTGCGGAACGCCAGCCAAGCGCGTTGCGCCTGGCGCAAACTGGTTTGTTGCGCAGCAGAAGCGGAGTGCATGTGCTGCCTATAAAGCTGGTTGAGGCGCTGATCAGTGGCGGCATAATCAGCGGTGGGTTGCGCGTCAGCGGCAGTATAGTTCGCCAAAGTTGCAGTGCGTTCTTGCGTCAAGTGCGCCAGACAAGCCTGCTTAATCGCCTGCTGCCGTTGCGCCTGTTGTTCAGCAATTTGCTGTGCGCAGTGCAAATCTCGGTACGACAGCCACAGGCGTTGCGCCTGTCGCAACGCCTGAGATTTTGCCGCAGGCAGTTGTTTTTGTAGGTTTTTATAGGTCTGATTCAGCGCCGCGTCAGCCGCTTGCCAGCGATTTTGCCAACAGCTTTCCATTTCAGCCGGCGTTGCCTGAGCGCATTCTGCTGCGCCAAGCTCCGGCGGCTGCCGGGCTGGCGTCAAGCTACAGGCACTCAGCAGCAGGCTGCCGAACAACAGCGCCAAAGCGTATTGAATTGCGATTAAATTCATGATTTTTCAGTTAATTTTTTCTGCAAATAGGCGCTTAACTGCGCCAACGTGGGATACTCAAAAAAATCACTGAGATCGAGCATCTCTGGATAGGCAGCGTCAATGCGCTCGTGAATTTGCGCCAAGCTCAGGGAACTGGCACCCAAGGCGAAAATATTGGCATTTTCGTCAATCACTTGCTGCGGCACTACTTCAGCGCAAATGGCTTTTAGCTCAGACACTAAACGATCTTGTGAAATGGCTTGTAAATGAATGGGTTGTGCCAGCAAGGTTTGCAGCTCGGCGTCTATTTCAGCAAAGTCGCCTTGCTGATAGCGTTGCACCAACAAAAACCGCTGGAGCTTGCCGCTGGTGGTTTTCGGCAGTTCGCGCACCGGCAACACGCGCTCGACTTCCAAGCCGATTTGCTCGTTTAAACGCTGCCGAATGCAGCGCAACAGCGGCAGAAACTCAGCGGCGTCGCCTTTGAACAGCACAAACACTAAAATCTGATCTGTACCCGCATTGGCATCCGCCCTGCCGCACACTGCCACCTTGCCCAGTTCCACGCCCGCGCACTGCTGGCAAATATTTTCTAAATCATAGGGATAGTAGTTTTGTCCATGCACAATAATGAGTTCTTTGGCGCGTCCAGCAAGGTACAACTGCCCGTCTTGCATAAAGCCCAAATCGCCGGTATCCAACCAACCGTCTGTCGTCATCACTGCTTGCGTGGCGGGCGCATCGCGGTAATAACCTTGGGTCACATTTAAGCCGCGAATCAGCACCCGCCCAACATGACATTCTGGCGTCGGTTGTCCTTGCACATCAGCCACTTGCACTTCGCAATCGGGAATCGCCCGCCCCACGCACACCAAGCGCAGGCTGTTGGGGTCTGTCAGCGGCACTTCACGGATGGCTTGCCCAAGCTGCAACTGGTTGCGATCTACGTTTAAGCTGCGCAGCGGCGCATAGAGTTCAGAAAAAGTCACGCCCAGGCTGGCTTCAGCGAGTCCGTAGACCGGAAACATGGCTTCCGACGCCAAACCATAAGGCGCAAAGGTGCGCATAAAGGTCTCGCACAAATCCACCGAAATTGGCTCGGCGCCGTTAAAAATCAGGCGCACCTCGGATAAATCCACGCCAGCAAATTTTTCTGGAGCAAAAAATTTCAAGCAATGCTGATAGCCAAAATTAGGCGAAGCTAAGATGTGAGCACGCTTTTCCGCTGCTTTTTGCAGCCACAACAGCGGACGGCGCACGAATAATTCGGTGGGCATCAAAGAATGCTGCACGTCCAGCACCAGCGGCGTCAGGTGCAAACCGATGATGCCCATGTCGTGAGTCAGCGGCATCCAATTGAGCATGGAATCGTATTGATTCAGTTGCGCACCGGCGATAATGGCGCGGGTATTTGAGAGTAAATTAGCGTGTGTCAGGATCACGCCCTTAGGCTGTCCGGTTGAGCCGGAAGAAAATTGTAAAAAAGCCGGAGTTTCTGGAGAAATGGCGGCAATTTGCCCTTCTGTGCGCAAATCCAGCAGGCTTTCCAAGACCAGAGTGCGGGCTTTGATAGCAGCAAATTCTGCTTGTAAATCATTTTGTTGAGCGAAATTTTCCAGCCGCTGTAAAATTTTTTGTGCAGTGAATAAAAAAGGTTTTTGGAGTTTTTCTAAGATACGGAAAAATTTGAATTTATGCTCGTCACTATGTCCGGTTGCCACAGAAACCGGCAGCAAGCCGCCTAATAAGCCCGCCCAAAAAGCTTCGATAAAGGGCTGATTATCATTGAGCAGCAACACCAGTTCGTTGCCTGGCTGCATTCCCAACGCTTGCAAATGATACAAAAGCCCCAGCGCACGCTCGCGTAACTGTGCGTAACTGGTGGTTTTTTCTTGCTGCTCGCCAGTGATATAGGTGATGCCTTGGGCACTGGAAATATCCGTCAATAAGACATCGGTCAAAGTTGCTTTATTCATGAGATTGATTTTATTTTCTATGCAAACCTTCCAGGTTTTGAAAACCTGGAAGGTTTTAGGGCATTGTAAATGTTGGAATTGGTATGAGGTGAAGAAAAACACCGAACATTAAAACCGCTAACGCTCGGTGTTTTCTGGTACAGCTGCCTTGCGACTAACCTTTGCGCAACATGCCGCGAATACCGCGCACCGCTTGTCGGGTACGATGCGGATTTTCAATCAGCGAAAAGCGCACATGATCGTCGCCATAATTGCCAAAACCAACGCCTGGAGAAACCGCTACTTTTGCTTGTGCTAACAGTAGTTTAGTAAATTCCAGCGAGCCCATTTCGCGGTATTGTTCAGGGATTTTTGCCCACACAAACATGGTCGCGCGGGGTTTTTCCACTTGCCAACCCGCCGCGTTTAAGCCTTCGCACAACACATCGCGGCGCTCTTTGTACATTTCGCAAATTTCCTGTACGCAGCTTTGATTTTCTTCCAGCGCCGCGATAGCAGCCACCTGGATGGGCGTAAACATGCCGTAATCCAAATAGGATTTGATGCGCGTTAAGGCGTTGACCAACACCGGATTGCCGACCATGAAGCCCACGCGCCAGCCCGGCATGTTGTAGCTTTTGGATAAAGTGAAAAATTCAACTGCCACTTCTTTAGCGCCAGGCACTTGCAAAATTGAAGGCGCAACATAGCCATCAAAGGCTAAATCTGCATAAGCTAAATCATGCACAATCCAGACTTCGTATTCTTTAGCAATAGCCACGATTTTTTCAAAGAAATCCAATTCTACGCATTGCGCGGTAGGATTGGCGGGAAAGTTAAGAATCAACATTTTCGGACGCGGCCAGGTATCACGGATGGCACGCACCAGTTCTTCAAAAAAGTTCACCCCCGGAATCAACGGCACATGATGCACATCCGCGCCTGCGATGATCACGCCGTAAGGATGAATGGGATACGCCGGATTAGGCACCAACACAATGTCGCCCGGACCCAGCGTTGCCAGCATCAGATGCGACAAACCCTCTTTAGAACCGATAGTCACAATCGCCTCTTTATCAGGATCAAGTTCCACCGCGTAGCGTTCCTTATACCAGTTCACAATCGCTCGACGCAGGCGCGGAATGCCTTTAGACATGGAGTAGCGATGGGTATTTTTGCGCTGCGCGGATTCCACCAGCTTATTGACAATGTGCTGCGGGGTGGGCTGATCTGGGTTACCCATGCCAAAATCAATGATGTCTTCGCCACGCGCTCGCGCCTGCATGGTCAGTTCTTTGACAATGCTAAATACATAGGGTGGCAGTCGCTTAATGCGGGGAAAATCGTCGTTCATGGTGTACCTTCGTTATACCTTATATAACAGTAGTGAGTGTTAAAAATGACTAGGATGCAGCACATTGCCGCAAACCCTAGGCATTATAACCATTTTGTCATGATTTCCGCTCTTGAAATGAAAGGCTAGACCCCAACAGTTGACGGACAATTTAGCGATAGAAGTCGTTTTTCCTAAACCAAAATGTCCTCATCAACCTGCAACCTATAACGGGTAACCCTCATGAATACTCAGGTCGAGATACAGCAATTATGTAAACAATTTGGTCCCTTTACCGCCGTTGACAACATTTCGTTCAAGGTAACGCAAGGGGAAGTATTGGGTTTCTTAGGTCCAAATGGCGCGGGCAAATCCACCACCATGAAAATGATCACCGGCTTTTTAACCCCCACCGCCGGCACCGCCCTTGTGGACGGTTTTGACATAGTGCAACAACCGCAAGAAGCCAAAAGTCGCATCGGCTATCTGCCCGAAGGCGCACCCGCCTATCCTGACATGACGCCCAGCGATTTTCTGGATTTTATTGCCGAAGTGCGCGGCTTTAAGGGCGAAGAAAAAACCCGCCGTGTGCAAGAAACCATCGAAAAAGTCAACCTAGGCTCAGTCGCACACCAGCCAATAGACACCCTCTCCAAAGGCTACAAACGCCGCGTAGGGCTGGCACAAGCCATCTTGCACGACCCCAAAGTGCTGATTTTAGACGAGCCAACCGACGGACTTGACCCCAACCAAAAACACGAAGTGCGCAGCCTCATCCGCGACATGGCAAAAGAGAAAGTCATCATTCTCTCCACCCATATTCTCGAAGAAGTAGACGCAGTGTGCAGCCGCGCCATCATCATCGCCAACGGCAAACTCATTGCCGACGGCGCACCCAACGAATTAGAAGCCAAAGCCAACAACCATCAAGCCATTGCCTTAAGTTTAAGCGGCGGCGAAGCCGTAGCCGTGCGCCAATCTCTATTAGCCGTCAAAGGCGTGCGCAAACTCGAAATCCTGCAAGAATCCGCAACAGGCTTAAGTTATCAAATCTTTCCCACCAGCGGGCAAAGCATCATCGCCGACATCAGCACCTTAGCGCGAGAACAACACTGGTCAGTCACCGAAATGCACGTTGAACGCGGGCGCTTAGATGACGTGTTTCGGCAATTAACGGTTTGAGTTGCGGCAGATAATGGACTTACATCCACAAATCATCAAAAAAGAGGGTAGAAATGAGTTTGTTGTTCTACCTTTTGCTGAATATCAAGAACTGACTGAATTGCTACAAGACTACGAAGACCTTAAAGACTTGCGCGACGCTAAACACCAAGCCCAAGACGAAAAAGGTATTCCGCTTGCACAAGCCATGTCAACCTTTGGAATGAAGTAAAATCTATTAACCTTCTCATGCAAAACATGGGAAAAAGAGGAGATTTATAGATGGACAAATTCATTGATAAAAACATGCTAGACAACATTGGGGTATTGTTTAAGCGTGAATTGCAGAGCTATTTCAATACCCCGATTGCTTATGTATTCATCGTCATCTTTTTGTTCTTAAGCGGTATTTTCACTTTCCACTTAGGCAACTTCTTTGGTAGAGGACAAGCTGACTTGCAACCTTTCTTTAACTTTCATCCCTGGTTATATTTATTTTTAATCCCCGCTTTATCCATGCGGCTATGGGCAGAAGAACGTAAAAGCGGCAGCATTGAACTGCTCTTAACCTTACCCATTACCGTAACCGAAGCCGTCCTTGGCAAATTCCTTGCCGCTTGGGTCTTCACCGGCATTGCTTTGCTACTGACTTTTCCACTGTGGATCACCGTTAATTATTTAGGTTCTCCTGACAATTCCGTTATTTTCAGCGGTTATCTGGGCAGCTTACTAATGGCGGGCGCCTTTCTTTCGATTGGTTCAAGCATTTCCGCGATCACCAAAAATCAAGTAGTCGCCTTCATTATCAGCGTCGTGGTGTGCTTGCTGTTCATTCTTAGCGGCTTACCCTTAGTGCTCGATTTCTTCACCGGCTGGGCGCCACAATTTCTCATCAACCTCATCAGTTCTTTCAGCTTCCTCACGCATTTTGATTCTTTAAGCAAAGGCGTGATTGATCTGCGAGATTTGATTTATTTCATCTCACTCATGGCAATTTGGTTATTTGCCAATGTGATTGTTATCGAAATGAAAAAAGCTGATTAAATTTAGTTAAGGAGCTAAATGCAATGAATACCAGAGTCTTAATGACCAGCACCGGCTTGATTCTTGGCATTGTGCTGTTTTTTGCAGTCAATATGATCAGTAACGGCTTATTTAAGTCTGCCCGTTTAGACTTAACTGATAACGGCTTGTATACCCTATCAAAAGGCAGTAGAAATATTGTTGCCAGCCTCAAAGAACCTTTACGCTTACAACTCTACTTGTCAGAAAAACTCGTGCCTCAGCTTGCTGGTATTAGCAGCTACACAGTGCGAGTACGAGAACTGCTGGAAGAATATGCACGCACCTCCGGCGGCAAAATCGAGTTGCACGTCATTGATCCAGAGCCTTTCTCCGAAGCAGAAGATCATGCCGTGAGTTACGGCTTAAAAGGGGCGTCTATTGATACCAATAACACCACTTTCTATTTTGGTTTAGTCGGCACTAATTCTACCGATGGACAAGAAGTCATTGATTTCTTTAATCCTAGCCGCGAAGAGTTTTTAGAATACGACCTTACCCAACTCCTGTACAAATTAGATAATCCAAAACAAAAAGTGGTGGGTATTATGAGCACTTTACCCATTCAAGGCGCTGGCGGTGGTATGCCCTTTATGCAACAAGGCGGTGAACAACCCTGGATGATTATAGAACAAATTCGCCAATTATTTGATGTACGCACAGTTGCAACTGATGTCACAGAAATCCCACAAGACATAGAAGTATTAATGTTAGTGCATCCGAAAGGCTTAACTGATGCCACTCTGTATGCCATTGATCAATTTGTTTTGAAAGGCGGGCGTTTGTTGGCTTTTGTTGATCCCTATGCAGAAACCGATGATCCCCCAGCAGATGCACAAAATCCTTTAGCGGGAATGAATGCACCGCGTAATTCTGAACTGAGCAAGCTTATGGATGTTTGGGGCGTTGAATTAGAAAAAGGAAAAGTCGTAGGTGATTTAAGCATCGCTAAACAAGTGCAGATGCAGAAAGGTTCGCGTACTATGGTCGTGACTTATCCAGTCTGGATAGATTTAGCAACGGCAAACTTTAATGAAAAAGACACCATTACTGGCAAGCTCAATACCATTACCTTAGCCACTGCGGGCGCTTTGAAAAGCAAAGAAGCTGTGGGTACCACATTAACCCCTCTCTTGACTAGCGGCGACCAAGCCATGCTTATTGAAACCAGCAAACTAGGTATGTTTGCTAATCCAGAAGATATGGTGCGGGATTTTCATCCAGATAAAAGCTATGTGCTGGCAGCTCGCGTGAGTGGTAAAGTGAAAACTGCTTTCCCCGACGGCAAACCTAAAGCCGAGGATAAAGACAAAGACTCGGCTAAAGCAGAAGAAACAACCGATATAGAAAGTCTGAAAGAATCTAAAGAAGATATCAATATCATCATTGTTGCAGATACGGATTTATTAGATGATCGTTTCTGGGTACAGGTACAAACCTTCTTAGGTAACCGCATTGCGCTACCGCAATCTGCCAATGATCAATTAGTCACCAATGCCTTGGATAATTTAATTGGTAGCAATGACTTGATCAGTGTACGCAATCGGGGAACTTTCTCTCGTCCTTTCACTAAGGTAGAGGAAATCCAACAAGCCGCTGAAGTTAAATTCCGCGAGAAAGAAAAGCAACTGTTAGCGCGTTTGCAAGAAACCGAGCAAAAACTGCGTGATTTGCAAAACCAGAAACCGGGTAGCAATGCTTTAATTCTGACCAATGAACAGCAACAAGAAATTGCTGGTTTCCGTGATGAGAAAGTCAAAATCCGCAAAGAACTGCGTGCGGTGCAGCATGAATTGCAAAAAGACATTGAACGTCTGGAAGCGCGGGTGAAATTCATTAACATCGGTTTGATTCCTTTGTTGGTTGGCTTTGCTGGTGTAGGTTTAGCCTATTACCGCAGTCGTCGGCGTCGGAGTCTGGCAGCAGTTGCTTAACCGTTTTTGCTATGGAAACAGTAGAAAGTTGGCTCATTGCGTGACTTTTTACTGATTCTATAGTTAAGAACATCAAAGCATTCAACGATTATTGCTGTAATCATTTCTAAGGAGAGCATTTAAGTGAATACCAAAAACATTGCTATTTTAGCGGTCATTACTTTGGTTTTAGTGATTATTGCTGCGCAGTTTAATAGCACGGCACAGAAACCACAGGAAAATCAAGTTGGACAGGCTTTTTTTCCAGATTTAGCGGGAAAATTGAATCAGGTAGATAACATCCATATTCAGACTGCCAGTGAAGAGTTCAAAGTACAAAAAACCGGCGAAGTTTGGGGCTTGGCATCCAGTCATCAATATCCAGCTGAAATGGAGCAGGTGAGTAAAATTCTTAATGGCATGAGCAGTTTTGTGCTATTAGAACCAAAAACTGCTAATCCTGATTTGCATGAACGCCTGGAATTGAGTGATCTAAGTGCAACGGGTGCTAAATCTACTTTAGTTGAATTAAAGCAAGGAGACACCCAAGTTGCGAGTCTGTTGTTGGGCAAGAGTCAATCAGCTAAAGCGGATAATACCCGTACTGAATTTTATGTGCGCAAACCAGGTGAAGCACAAACTTGGTTGGTGATGGGTACATTAAATTATTTCAGTAAAACTGCTAAAGAATGGCTGGATAAGTCCATTAGCAATATGAGTTCTAGTGCTATTCGTGAAGTGCAGATTACCCGCAAAGAGGCTGAACCGGTACGTATTTTCAAGCACAAAGCCGAAGATGCTGATTATCAACTGGCAGATTTACCTGCTGATGCACAAATCAGTGAAATGTATAAGCTGCATAATTTAGCCCGCAGCTTGGAAGGTTTGAATCTGGATGATGTAGTGCCAGCTACAGGCTTTGAATTTGGTGATGATGTGGTGCAGGTGGTCTTTAACCGCTTTGATGGTTTGGAAGTTGTAGCGCGAGCAGTGGAGAAAGAAAGTAAGTATTATCTGCATTTGCAAGCAACTGCAAAACCTGAGACTGCTACGCCGATTGAAGCGCCTAAAGCGGAAGAGACGCCAGCAACAGACGCGGCTAAAATAGAAGAACCCAAAGTGGCACAAACGCAAGAAACTGTGGAACAACGGGATGCGCGTGTTGTTAAAGAAGTGGAAGCCTTTAATAAAAAAGTTGCTGCTTGGGTGTATTTAATTCCTCAGTATAAATACGAGAATCTTGTGCCTAAGAAAGACAGCTTATTGAAGTTGAAAGAGCAACCTAAAGCAGAATCTCCAACAACTGACAGCACGGGAGAAGCATCGCCCGCCGTAACCCCCGTTGAAGGTACACTGCCTGAAGCTGCTGCTTCTGACGCGTCTGTTGATGCTTCTGTGGAAACAGCGCAAACACCCGCAGAACCTGCGTCAAGCAATCCAGCAGAAGTGAAAGTAGATTTAGCGGCTATGTTGAAAGAAGCGGCGGAACGCGCCAAGCAGAATCCGCAGAAATCGCCGGATGCGGTGGGACATGTGGGCACTTTGCTGAATCAAAATGGTGAGGTAATCACTTTGCCGGATTTGTTGCGTAATGCTATAGAAAATGCGAAAAAACAGGCAGCAACTGAGGAGAAGCCTGCACCTTAAGCAAATCAAAACAAGGCAGTAATTTACATAAAAAAAGCCGGATGCACTCCGGCTTTTTTTATGTTTTTTGTTTAAGGAAACTGCTAGTTCTACCCTGGCTAACGTATCAATCCAGCGTTCACGGTTTGCATCAGCCGCTTTCATTCAAACTATATCTGCTTTTGCTTTAGTGCAAGGAAAATAAGTTCATTCGTAGCGCAAAGCGTCCGCAGGTTGGGTGCGGGCGGCTCGCCAAGCGGGATAAAGCGTGGCAAGAAAACTTAAGAGCAGGGATAAAATGGCGATGCGGGCGACGTCATCCCAATGTAAATCTGAGGGCACGTCGCTGATGTAATAGACTGAAGCGTCAAGAAATTGCACCTGAAAAGTGGCTTCTAGTGCGGGAATCAGGGTTTCCAGATTCAGCGCCAGGGATATGCCGCCGATTAGCCCCAATACTGAGCCGACGACACCTATGATAGTGCCCTGCACCATAAAAATGCTCATGATGCTGTTGGGCGTTGCGCCTAGGGTGCGCAGGATGGCGATGTCGGCTTCTTTGTCGGTGACCACCATGACCAATGTGGAAATGATGTTGAAAGCGGCGACGCTCACAATGAGGCTCAAAATAATGAACATGACGGTTTTTTCCATTTTGATGGCGCGGAAAAAGTTGGCATGGCGATAAGTCCAATCCTGAATATACAAGCCAACGGGCAGGCTTTGTACCATTGCATGGCTGACTTGGGGGGCGGCGAACATTTCGCTGATTTTGATGTTTAAGCCGTGTACATAACCTTGCGACAAGCGCAAAAGTTTTGCCGCGTCAGCAATGTGCATCAGCGCCAAATTGCTGTCAAATTCGTGCATTCCGACTTCAAAAATTCCCGCAACTGTCATGCGTTTCATGCGCGGCAGAACACCTACGGGCGTCACGCTCGCTTGCGGTACGACCAGCGTGATTTTATCCCCGACGCTCACACCCAGAGAAAGTGCCAATTCTTTGCCGATGAGAATATTGAAGCTGTCTTCTTGGAGGGCGTCTAGGCTGCCGCTTTTGAGTTTAGTCTGCACTTCAGAAATCTGGCTTTCCCATTGTGGATCAATACCTTGAAACATGATTCCTTGAATGCTGTCATAATGACTGAGCATCGCTTGTCCCTGCACATAGGGCGCAAGTCCCGTCACTTCAGGATGATGCGCCTTGATGTAGGTTGCCAAATTGCGCCATTCCTGCAAGCCCTTATCGCCCGCAGTAAATACCATAATGTGCGGCGCCATACCTAACATGCGCAGTCGCAGCTCCTTTTCAAAACCATTCATCACCGACAGCACGGTAATCAACGCCATCACGCCTAGCGCAATACCCAGCATGGAAGTCAAAGAAATAAAAGAAATGAAGTGGTTACGGCGTTTAGCGCGGGTGTAACGCAAGCCGATGTACAGCGGTAGAGGTTTGAACATGGAAAGTCGCCTATCTCAATTTGGCAAAAAGAATTTAATAAGAAATTTAACTTAAGTTATAGCCCCGCAAGGGCTTGATTGGCAAGATAACAACGGTCTTTGGCTTCATTGCAACATGAACCACAATTTGTTGTATTTCAGCTTACGCAAAGTACTTGAATAATCAATTGGTTATACCAAATGCCGCTGGCATTTACTACAGAAACTCATACTTTAAAGTAGCAGCGCGTAGCCTTTATGTCGTATTTTAATGTCCCGGTGAGCAGCCGGTGCTATCGCCTCAAGAGGTCTTTGGATGCCGTTAAAATTATCGGGATCAAGCCTCAATAAATCGTATGCAACATCATACCCCAAGTAGACAACAGGAGAATATAGAATGCCTATGCTGAATAAATCCGCTTTAACCCTGTGTATCGCCGCTGGTTTAGGCTTAAGCAGCTTGCCTGCAATAGCACATGACGCTGGTGATTGGTTAGTGCGCGGTCGTATTATTAACATCAACCCGACGGATAAAAATGACGGTGTTACCAAAAGCGGTGGCGCTCTGACAGGCTTTGGTGTGCCTGATGGTTTAGTGGGTGGCACTAACGTAGGCGTTGAAGACGCCTGGACCCTAGACATTGACATCACCTACATGCTGACTGACAACTGGGGCGTAGAATTATTACTTGATCCCTCTACCAAGCACAAAGTCGTCGCTAAAGGTGCAACCTATCCAGCACTGGGCACAGTGACCGCTGGCGCAGTTCCCGCAGTTCCCGTAGGCACTTCCCTCATTGAAACCCGCGTATTACCGCCCGCTTTGATTGCGCAATATCATTTCATGCCACATGAACAAATCCAGCCTTATGTTGGCTTGGGTTTGAACTTCACCCTGTTCTTTGATGAAAAAGCCACTGACGCTGCTAAAGCCAGTTTGATTGGTGTAAATAATCTGAAACTCAAAAACTCTTTCGGTGTTGCCGCGCAAGCAGGCGCTGATTTCATGATGGACGGCGGCTGGTTTGCCAATGTTGACTTAAAATACATTGACATCAGCACCACAGCCACCTTCAACTCTGGCGCACTGGGTTATTCAGAAGCCAAAGTAGACATCAACCCCTGGGTTATCGGTGTTGGCGTAGGTAAAAGCTTCTAAGATTCACTTAAACATCCCTGTATTTGTTTAAGTTGTATGCAAAACCGGATTAAATCCTCATGATTTAATCCGGTTTTTTTATGCTGCCCGTTTTCTGTAAAGACTGGCGCGGGCTTTTGCTGTTTATTGAGGAAATGCCAGCCAGCGTTTGAGTGTGAGCAGCAAGGTGGACAACACATAAACCGCGCCCGCCAGCAGGATAATAGTTGCGCCAGCGGGTAAATCGGGCGCATAGGCAAGCCCCAATCCGCCGCTGGTAAAAAATATGCCTAAGCCGATGGAAAGCCACATAATTTGATGCAAGCGCCCGACATATTGCATAGCAATGGCGGCTGGCAGCGTGAGCAGGGCGATGACCAGAATCAAACCCACTACTTGGATCAGCAGCACGACGGTGAGCGCCACCATGCACAGCAGCAGCAAATAAATTCCGGTGACTGGCACACCGCGCAAGCGGGCAAATTCTTCATCAAAGGTCACTGCTTGCAGTTGTTTATAAAACAGCAGCACCACCAGGGCAATCACGGCATCCAACGCCAGCATCCAATAGAGTTCTTGGCGCGGCACCATGAGGATGTTGCCGAATAAATAGCTCATTAAATCTACATTGTAGCCTGGGGTTTGGGAGATAAACACGATGCCGGTTGCCATGCCAATTGCCCACAAAGCACCAATGAGGGTGTCTTCGTTTTGTCGCCAAGTGAGTTTGACCCAGCCAATCAGCAGCGCCGCCAACAGCGCCGCCAGCAGCGCCCCGATAAAGGTGGATTGCTGGAAATAGTAGGCGATGCCCATGCCGCCGAGCACTGTGTGGGCAATGCCACCGGCTAGATAGCTGATGCGTTTTACCACCACATAAGTGCCCATCAAACCGCAGCCGATACTGGCTAACAGCCCGCCTAACAGGGCATTTTGCAGAAATTCATGCTGTTGTAACGCGAGGAAAAACTCCATGTCAGGCGACGCCTTGGTCGAGCAGCACAATGAAATCCAAATAGGGCTTGCTGGTGGGCAGGCTACGGGTTACTTGAAACGGCTGGAGGCTCAATTGCCGTGACAGACTCAGTGCCTCTTGCAAACTCTCTAAATCCAATAGGTTACAGTGGCAGTTCATGTAAGTGCGGTGGGCTTCTTGGAAAGCGTGCAGCGCCTGTGCAGGCGGAAAGGTGCGCGGGGTTTTTTGCTGATGTGCGGCATAGCCTCGCCACAGGCTATTGGAGTCCACGTTCTTGTGATAGTAATACTGGTCAAACGCTGCCGCCGGACTGGGGCGGGTGCGTTGCAGCGAGTCATTTTCCAGCAGGGTGCCAATACTGGTTGCTGGGCGTTCTAAATCAAAGGTATAGCGCCGATCAGGATACACGGCGAAAATTTTGCCGCCAGGCTTGAGGATTTTCGCCGCTTCGCGCAACCAGCCGAGTAAATTCGGCAAATGCTCCAACACATGCGAGGCTACAATTAAATCAAAGCGATCCGTCACTACCTCGCTTAACAGGCGCTCGCCCTGCACATAATCTAACTCCACCACCGCATCGGGATTGCGCAGCGTATGCCCGCTGATGTTTTGCCGCAAAGTCGCGGTGTCAGCATAATCCAGGTATTTGAGTTGGTAAGCCGGGTCCTTGTCCAGCAGCGGGCGATCCAGTGGACCTATTTCAAGAATCGCTTGCTGTTCTAATTTGAGCCAAGCAAACAGGCTGTCGCGGATGCGACAAACATCGGGACGTTTGCGCCACTCTTCATGCCATTGCGCGTGTTGCATTCTAACTCCAATTGGTATGGTTACACCGCTGCCTGCAAGGCTTTGCGGATTAAGTCTTCACTGCTCATGCCCTCTACCGCAATGCTTTTTACCCACTTAGCGGCGTCCGGCGGTTTATAGCCCAGGGCAATCAGGGCGCTGATGGCGTCTTCCAGCGAGCTGGTGACAGGCACCATGCGCACCCCATTACCTATATTGAGTTGCTCCATCCGCACCGCACCGCTGTCCCATTCTGCCAAGCGATCCCGCATTTCCACCACCAAACGCTCGGCGGTTTTTTTTCCCACACCTGGCAAGCGCACCAGACGCGCAATGTCGTTTTCATTCACGCAACGGGCAAAATCCGCTTGTTCGATGCCGGACAAAATCGCCAGCGCCAGTTTTGCCCCGACGCCGTTGACTTTTAATAAAGCGCGAAAAAAGCTGCGTTCGTTAAGGGTAAAAAAACCATAGAGCAAATGCGCGTCTTCACGCACGCTGAGGTGCGTGTGCAAGCTCAGCTCGCTGCCCACTTCGGGCAATTTATAGAAAGTGGACAGGGGCGCTTCTAATTCATAGCCCACGCCCATCACTTCCAGCACCACCGAGGGCGGATGTTTTTCCAGCAAAATACCGCGCAAACGTCCAATCATGGGTTAAATCGCTGTTGATTAAGTTTTTTTCTCATGATGCCCGCCAAATTCAAAGCGCATAGCAGACAGCAACTGGTTGGCGTACTCATCCTCACCACGCGACATAAAACGGCTATACACCGCAGTGGTCAGCACCGGTGCCGGCACGCCCGCTTCAATCGCCGCAATAGAAGTCCAGCGCCCCTCGCCAGAATCCGACACCCGCCCGCCGAAGTTTTCAAGTGATTGATTATTATGCAAAGCTTTCGCCGTTAAATCCAACAACCAAGACGCCACCACACTGCCGCGTCGCCACAATTCCGCCACTTCCGCCACCGGAATCTCATAGAGAAAATCCTCCGCATCGCGCAACGGCGTGGTTTCCGCATCCTGCGCATGAGATTGCTGCCCAACATTCGCGTGCTTGAGCAAATTCAACCCCTCAGCATACGCCGCCATCATGCCGTATTCGATACCGTTATGAACCATTTTGACAAAATGCCCCGCCCCCGCCGCGCCGCAATACAAAAAGCCCTGTTCCGCCGTTGCTGGTGCGCCTTCGCGCCCCGACGTGCGCTCAATGTTACCCACACCTGGCGCCAGCGCAGCAAAAATCGGCAGCAAACGCTCATAAGCCGCCTGTTCGCCGCCGATCATCAAGCAATAGCCACGCTCCAAGCCCCACACCCCGCCGCTGGTGCCCACATCCAAATAAAACAAACCCTGCTGCTGTAAGTGTTTAGCGCGAAGAATATCGTCCTTGTAATAAGAATTGCCGCCATCAATCAGGCAATCTCCCGCTTGCAGCAAAGGCGCTAGGCTCGCCAAAGTCGCGTCCACTATCGCCGCTGGCAACATAATCCACACCGCTCGCGGCGGCGCCAGTTTAGCCACCAAATCCGCCAAACTCTCCGCCCCAATCGCGCCTTCCTCTGCCAGTGTTTGCACCGCTTGCGCATTCACATCAAACACCACGCACTCATGTCCCGCGCCCAACAAACGGCGCACCATATTCGCCCCCATACGCCCCAAACCGATCATGCCTAATTGCATTCAATTATCCTCCGCTGAATTTCTTTCTCATGATAAAAGCGCAGATTTGTACTCTACACCCGTAGGTTTCAAACAACTTTATAGATACTTAAAAGACGCGGGTCAAGTTTGCAAAACTTGACCCGCGCCTGATACGGCAAGCAAGATGTGGCGTTGCTTTAGCCCGCAAATTCTAAATCAAAGGCTTGTTCTATGAGTTCGCGTTCTTGTTCTAAATGGAATTTCAAATAGCCAACGGCGGGGGAAGCTGAAGGAAGGCGTCCGGCGTATTGCAAATCAATGTGTTCTGGTAGTTGCATGGTTTCTGAGAAACGCGCACGAACGAAGCGCCAAGCGCCTTGGTTTTTGGGTTCTTCTTGCACCCAGAACCATTGTTTGACGTGGTTGTATTTTTCAAATAAATGCACCAGGCTGGCGCGTGGGAATGGATAGAGTTGTTCTACGCGCAAAATAGCGACATTGAGCATTTCTTTTTTGAGTCGCGCTTCAACGAGTTTATAGTACAGTTGTCCTGAGCATAAGAGCACTCGTTCAATTTTGCTGATGTCGCAGTTTTCGTTGCATTCGTCGAGTAAGAGTTCAAATTTGCCAGTGAGCAGTTCTTGGCGATCTGACAGGGATTGTTTGTGCCGCAATAGGCTTTTGGGGGTGAAAACAATCAGGGGTTTGCGATAGGGGCGCAGCATTTGACGACGAATGAGGTGGAAGAATTGTGCAGGAGTGCTGGGTATGCAAATCTGCATGTTGTTTTCGGCGCAAAGCTGAAGGTAGCGTTCTAAGCGAGCGGAGGAGTGTTCGGGTCCTTGTCCGTCGTAGCCGTGCGGTAGGTACATGGCTAAACCGCACAGGCGTTGCCATTTGGCTTCGGAGGAGCTGATGAATTGGTCTATGACGACCTGTGCGCCGTTGGCGAAGTCGCCGAACTGGGCTTCCCAGATGGTGAGGGTTTCGGGTTCGGAGGAGGCGTAGCCAAATTCAAAGCCGAGCACTGCTTCTTCGGATAGTAGGGAGTTGATGACCAAAAAGGGCGCTTGGCGGGCGGAGAGGTGTTGGAGCGGTAGGTAGGTGCCGTAACGTACCTGGTTGTGTAATACGGAATGGCGGTGAGCGAAGGTGCCGCGCCCGGAGTCTTGTCCTGACAGGCGTACCGGATAGCCAGCGTCAAGTAAGCTGGCGTAAGCCATTGTTTCGGCAAAGCCCCAGTCAAACGGCTGTTTGCCTTCCATCATTTCGTGGCGGTTGAGCATGATTTTTTCGACGGTGCGGTGTAGCACGAAGTCGTCGGGCCAAGTGCTGATGCGCTGTCCCAGTCGTTGCAGGGTTTCTAGGCTGATGTGGGTGCCGATTTCTTGCGTCCAGGGTTGCCCTTGGTATTGTTTCCAGTCTACGCCGTATTCAAATTTTTCGATTTTGCGCCGCGTGACCCGATCTCGCGCTTTGAGTGAGGCGCGGTATTGGTGGGACATGGCTTCGGCGTCTTGGCTGCTTAATACGCCTTCGGCGATGAGTTTTTCCGCGTAGAGGTGCGTGACTGTGGGACGGTTGCGGATTTTTTGGTACATCATAGGCTGCGTTGCCATGGGCTCGTCGGTTTCGTTGTGCCCATGCCGGCGGTAGCTGATGAGATCAACCACGACATCCATGTTGAATTTCATGCGGTATTCCAGCGCCAGGTTGACGCTGTAAATCACGGCTTCGGGGTCGTCGCCGTTGACGTGGAAAATCGGCGCTCGCACCATTTTCGCTACGTCGGTGCAGTAGAGCGTGGAGCGGGAATCAAACGAGTCGCTGGTGGTAAAGCCGATTTGGTTGTTGATGATGATGTGGAGCGTGCCGCCAGTTTTGTAGCCGCGAGTCTGTGACAAATTGAGGGTTTCCATGACTACGCCTTGCCCAGAAAATGCCGCGTCGCCGTGAATCAAGACCGGGATGACTTGGTTGCGGGCGACATCATGACGGCGTTCCTGCCGCGCCCGCACTGAGCCTTCTACCACCGGATTGATAATTTCTAAATGCGAAGGATTGAACGCCAGCGCCAGATGCACGCTGCCGCCAGCGGTCATCACATCAGAAGAATAACCCTGGTGGTATTTCACGTCGCCCGAACCGCGTTTGATGTCTACATCTACCTTACCTTCAAATTCGGAGAAGAGTTCGCGGGTGCTTTTGCCCATGATGTTAACCAGCACATTCAAGCGTCCGCGATGTGCCATGCCGATGATAATTTCTCGCACGCCTCGACGCCCGGCGTTTTGGATCATTTCATCAAGCAAGGGAATCAGGCTTTCGCTCCCTTCCAGGGAGAAACGTTTTTGACCAACGTATTGAGTATGCAGATAGCGTTCAAGTTCCTCAGCAGCGGTCAGGCGTTCCATGATTTGCAGCTTGCATTCAGTATCAAAGGGCGACGTGGGCTGCGATAAATCCTTTTCCAGCCGCTTTTGCAACCAGCGTTTTTTGCGCGTATCTGTCAGGTGCATATACTCAGCGCCGATAGTGCCGCAATAAATCCGGCGCAACGCCTGGAGAATTTCGCGCAAGGTGGCGCGGCTATTGGGAAACGCGAAAAACGAACCGGTGCTAAACAGGGTTTCTAGATCAGCGTCGGTTAAACCATGAAAATTGGGGTCTAAGTCTTTAAGGTATTTTTTCTCGTGTAATTGCAGCGGATCAATGTCAGCGATTTCGTGTCCGCGCACGCGGAAGTAGTTAATCAAGCGCAGCACTGCATTTTGCTTTTCCAGCATTGCCGTCATACCCATCGGACTGAGCGTAGCGGGAAGCGGGTTATAGCTGATGTTCAGCGGTGCAACCGGTTCTTCGGTGTCTAAAGGCGCGGTGGGCGCTTTTTGGAAACGCCGCAGCAGCGGCGCGTGCGGCACCTCCTGCCTGCCTTCTTCGGCTTGTAAATCCGCAAAATAGCTGCGCCACTGTGGACTGACGCTAGAAGGATCGGCTAAATAGTTTTCGTACAAGCCATCAATAAATGCTGCATTAAAAAGATAAGACTGATCTTGCATCTTGCCCCCGATAAAATGTTGCTTTCTCCCGTGCGCAAAGCCAGCCGCTTGGGTCATTAAGGTATTTTATGATAACGCTTTTTATCAGTGATCACAGTTTTTGTTCACTGCACAAAAAAAGAGCCGCTGGGCTTTTAATCCTGTGCTGTAGTGCGGGCTGCCAGCACGGCTTTAGCGCCGCTTTCGGAATCTAATAAAACCGCAATCCAGCGCGTTTCTGGGTTAGCTTCTAGGATAATTTTGACCGTCATGGTCAAGGGCAAGGACAACAACATGCCCACAGGTCCCATCACCCAGCCCCAAAACACCAAAGACAGCAGCACGACCAGGCTGGAAAGTCCCAAACCGCGCCCCATCACGCGGGTTTCAACGACATTGCCCCACAGGGTGTTGATGACCACATAGCCTATAGCGGCGTAGAGTGCAGGCATTAGACCCAGTTGCAGCAAAGCCAGCAAAACCCCAGGCACAGCAGCGATTAATGAGCCTATGTTGGGCACATAGTTGAGGAAAAAAGCCGTTAATCCCAGCAACACTGCGTAATCCGCGCCCATTAACCAAAGCAACAGCCAGACGCTTAAGCCGGTTGCTAGGCTAACGAGGGTTTTCAGCATTAAATAGCGATTAATGTCGAGCACCACTTTACTGAAATGTCCCATAGAATCATCAGGATATTTCAAGATAGCGCGTAATTTGGTGGGAATATGCGCAGCTTCCAACAGCATAAAAATCACCAGCAACAAAATCAGCAGCGCATCAGACAGCAGACTGCCAACGCTGCCCAAGGTTTTACCAGCAAAGCCCATGATCACTTCAGGATTGAAATAATTGGCAAAAAGTGCCTGACTGATTTCTATACCAAAGCCTTTGAGCCAGTGTAGCAGGGTGCTTTCCAGGCTCTGTAAGCGGGTTTGATAGAGCGGCAGCGATTGGGAAAAATCGTGCAGCGAGGCGCTGACAATGGACACCAAGGCGATTTGCACCAGGGCTATGTTGGCGATAACGATCAATAAGGCAATGCCGACTGGCACTTTTTTGCTTTGTAACCAAATAAGCGGCGGGGCGCAGATGATAGCGAAAAATACTGAGAGCAAAAAAGGCGTCAGCAGACCACTGGCGGCTTTCAAGCCCGCCACTATGATGACAAAAGCCGCAAAACCCAGTAAAAATTGTACGCTGTGATTCAGTGTGGTGTTTTTTGGCATCGGCTTAAAACCCCATTAAGATTAGGCTGTGATTCAGTGTGGTGTTTTTTGGCATCGGCTTAAAACCTCATAAGGTATTGAAGTGTTAATAATTTTTTTGACAAGAGCATAAAACAATGAGGCACATAATACCAGAACGTAGTTGGCGTGCCGTACCGCGTTGGCATCTAGGGCTGTTGGGGGTAGCACTGTCAGCGCAATTGCTCTGGCATAGCCATTTTCCGCCGCCAACAGCACCCACGCCTTGGCGTCCGCCGGCGCCGTCCGCGCCGCTGTTGCGGGCGTTGAGCTTAGGCGACCCCATCGGTAGCGCCAAGCTGTTGAGCCTGTGGTTGCAGGGGTTTGATTGGTACGCAGGTAATTTTCAGCGTTTGTCAGCGCAAGATTATCCGCGCTTAATCGCTTGGATGTCAGCGGTGTTAGCCCTTGATCCGCACAGTCAGTACGTCTTGCTATTAGCCAGTCGCGTGTACGCGCACAGCCCGCATCCGGCACAACAGCGGCAAATCTTGGCTTTTGTTCATCAAGCCTTTTTTATTGATCCAGCACGCCGCTGGCAATGGCTATTGGATGCCCTCATGCTGGCGCGGCATCGCCTAAAAGACCCTGACTTAGCCCTGACTTATGCGCAAGCTTTAGCCGCGCAAGTGCCCGCTGTGCCCCTGTCAGCGGCGAGTTTGTACTTGTTTTTGCTGGATGAACGCGGGCAATTTGCGGCAGTACGAGCGCAATTGGCTGCTTGGCAGGCTGCCGGCTATGTGGATGCGCCAACCCATGCTTTGCTGCATAGGCGCTTGCAGGCTTTGCGTGATGCAACAGCGGCATTGCCAACGCAATGAAGTGCGCAAGCTGTGTA
>DYPD01000057.1 GCA_020720115.1 Thiomargarita sp.
CAAAATGTTTCTTAATTATTTCAATTTTAGCATGTATTTTTTAATTATATTGGCGGTAAAAAATTATTATAACACTCATTTATATCGGGAATTTATTGCCGTTTAGCGGATTTATCTGGAAGCTTTGCACTGCGTCCATTTCCGCTTTGCTTGTGCTGCCTAGAATGTGTGAAGTTGCTCACCTAATTCACGAAATACCCTAATTCAACTGTTAGGAGGGAGTTTTATATGCAGAAAATCCGTTTTGCCGCTGTTGCTGGGGCTTTTTATCCGGCGTCTGCGCCACTGTTACAACAAGAATTAGAGCATTTTTTGCGTGCTGTTGTTCCAACGGCAAACCCTGCGCCGCCAAAGGCTTTGATCGTACCTCACGCGGGCTATCAGTATTCTGGTGCTATTGCCGCCAGTGCGTATGCCCGCTTGCTGCCGGTGCGTGAGCGCATTCGCCGTGTGGTGTTAATGGGACCTGCGCATCGGGTTTTTGTGCCAGGCATTGCCATGAGCAGTGCTGAGGCGTTTGCTTCTCCACTGGGCGAGGTGCCTTTAGAGAGCGGCTTGGCGCACGCTCTGTCGCGTTTTCCGCAAGTGCAGGTGTTGGATCGGGCGCATGAACAGGAGCATTGCTTAGAAGTTCATTTGCCTTTTTTGCGCTATTTGCTTAAGGATTTTAGCTTGATTCCTTTATTGGTTGGACAGTCTGATTTTTACAGTGTCGCGCAAGTGCTGGAGTTTCTCTGGGGCGGCGAAGAAACGCTGATTGTCGTGAGTTCTGATTTAAGCCACTATCAAGATTATGCCAGCGCACAGCAGCGTGATGCAGCTACTACTTGGGCAATTGAACATTTGCGCCCGGATTTGATTCAAGGCGAAGACGCTTGCGGCTATTGTCCGCTGAATGCTTTGTTGTATGCGGCAAAACGCAAGGGCTTGCAAGTTGAAACCCTGGATGTACGCAATTCTGGGGATACTGCCGGAAACAAAGATCGGGTGGTGGGGTATGGCGCTTATGTCCTTCACTGAGCAAGAAAAATCTTTATTGCACCAGGTTGCTCGTACAGCGATTGAACAAGGCTTGTACGACGGCACGCAGATGCGCGTCAATTTAGCCGCGTATCCGGCAACTTTGCAACCAATCCGCGCCACTTTCGTGACGCTTAAGCAGGGTACGGCATTGCGCGGCTGTATTGGGACTTTAGCGGCGCACCGTCCGCTGGTGGCGGATGTGGCGTATCATGCCTACGCCGCCGCTTTTAACGATCCGCGTTTTGCGCCGCTGCGCGCTGCTGAGTGGGCAAGCGTCAGCCTGCATATTGCGGTGCTCAGTGAGCCTGAGCCTTTGCTGTTTGAGTCCGAAGCGGCATTATTAGCGCAATTGCGTCCGGGGCTGGATGGTTTGATTGTGCGGGATGCCGGACGCACGGGCACTTTTTTGCCCGCTGTTTGGGAGAGCCTGCCGCGCCCGGAAGATTTTTGGCAGCAACTCAAGCGCAAAGCCGGATTGCCAGCACAGCATGGGTCAGACACGCTGGAAGTCTTGCGCTATCGCGCTGAATCCATTTGATTTTTACTGATAATCAAATAATTACAGCAAAAACACAGTGGCGAGTCCGAGAAAAATAAAAAATCCCATGCTGTCGGTAATAGCCGTTAAGAGCACGCTGCTGCCCATGACTGGATCGCGTCCTAGCTTATGCAGGGTCAGCGGAATGAAAATCCCTGCTAAGGCGGCGATTAAGAGGTTTAGCACCATTGCGGTGAGCATCACTAACGCCAGTCCGAGTTGCTGGTACAAACCTAAAGCAAATAAGGCGACTATGCTGCCCCAAATAATGCCGTTCATTAAACCAATGCTGATTTCTTTCATTAGCAAATAGCGGAGATTGCTTTGATTGATTTGTTGCAAAGCCAAGCCGCGAATAATCAAAGCACCGGTTTGATTGCCGGTATTGCCGCCAATGCTGGCGACAATGGGCATTAATGCCGCCAGTGCGACTAGATTTCCAATGGTTTGTTCAAAAGCACCAATCACCCGCGAAGCAAAGAATGCGGTCATTAGATTTAATGCCAGCCACAACCAACGGTTCTTGCCACTTTTCCAAATCGGTGCAAATAAATCTTCTTCTTCACTTAAACCCACTTGATTAAGCATTTCTTTTTGTGAGATTTCATGTACAAATGCCATCAGTACATCCACATGAATTTCGCCCACGACTTGTTTATGCAAATTGACCACAGGTGCAGAAATCAACCCATAACGCTCAAACATCAGCGAGGCTTCACGCGCTGTATCATCCGTATAAAAGAACACTGGTTCAGGCGCCATCAACTCGCTGACCAGCGTATTGGGGCTGTGCAACAACAAATCTTTAAGGTACAGCACCCCTTTGAGTGTGCCAATGCGATCCACGACCAGCAGATGCGTGATCTGTTCTGGCAGGCTTTTACGGCTACGCAAATAGCGCAACACCACTTCCAAAGTCACATCTTCACGAATGCTGAGGGTGTTAAATTCCATAAAAGCGCCGACGGATTCTGGTGGAAAAGACAGCGCCGATTGCACACTGGCGCGGTGTTGCGAATCCATCGCGTTAAGTACCTGAGTGACTAAGTTTTGCGGCAAATCCTGCACTAAATCCGCGACCTCATCTGATTCTAAATGCTGCGCTGCACCGATAATTTCGGTATGCGGCATAGTCGCAATCAGGCTTTCGCGCACCGCGTCGGAAATTTCCAATAACACCGCACCGCAGCGTTCGGGTGTCACCAATTCCCAGACAATTTGCCGCTGATCCAAAGGCAAGCTTTCCAGCACATACGCCAAATCCGCCGGATGCAGGCTTTCTAGTTTTTGCTGCAAACTTGTAAGATTTTGTTTTCTGACGATATTTTTGACCAATTCCTGGCGCGACGGAGAATCATGAGTGCTCTGGCGGCGCACCAAATTGTCTACCAAGTCCATGCGCTTGAGCAGGGTCTTAACCTGCTCCAGCGTGCCCTGAAGGTTGCGGTGTTGTCGAATTTCGGCGTGCATAAAAGCCAGTAAAGCGCAGGTAAAAGTGGGAAGGAATGGCAGTGCGTGCGGCAAGGGTGGCAAATTTTAGGCGATTAGCCGTGAAGATGATACTGAATTTGGCGTATCCAACATTCGCCTTGCGGCGATGTTGGGTTTGAAGGGCTATTCTGGTTTTAGCATGGGTTTTTATTGCCGCCGTTCAGCATAAAAGCGGTGGCCGCCAATCACTAAATCCTGGTAATAGCGCGGTGTCTGGGCGCTGACTTCGCCTTTCTGCATCGCGGCTAAAACCGCTTCAGTGATGTCGGCGGCATTGCCGTCATCGGGATACAGAGATTGAATAAACACCCATTCGCCCGCTGCGTTTTGGTCGTACAGTTCTAACAAATTGTAATTTCCAGCGCCTGGTGTTAGCAGTACACATTCCAGGGGCGCGTCAGTGTCAAGATTTATCGCATAAGCGATGCAGCCTTGCGGTGCGACGCAATGGGTTTCTTCTAAGCGGTCATGCGTCCGCATGACTTGCCAGAGCGCCTCTGGTAGCGGCTGTCCAGCGGGCAACACTGTGATTTGTTCAGGTACTAGGGGCTTTTTCTGCACGTTGCGAAAATCGTAATAACTTTCAGTTTTTGCAAGCAATTTTAATTGATCGTCAAGGGTTGCTTGAAACGGCACTGAGGCGTGCTGCATGTGCTGTAAACGGGCTTCACCCGCATGTCCCAGATGATAACGCAGCGCCGCATAATCAAATGTTTTTGGGTCTGCTTGCCCATTCATCAGGCGATAATATTGGTGCGCAGCACTCAGGCGCAGCGGGTCGAGTAGCGGCGTATGCAGCAGCACCGCCAGCAGCATGATCAGGATTATCACCGCACTGTTGAGCTTAGACAGTCCACGAAAATGCGGGTATTGGCGTGCGCCTATGTAAGCGTAACCGAGCGCCACACCGCTCATCACCAGCGCCATCAGCAGCGCATACAAGCGATTGGGCATCAGCCCATATTGCTCCACGCGCAAATAGGTGGCATAGAGCGCCAAGCAGGTAAAAATCGGTAGCAGCAGCAGCAAAAGCTGTTGCGTGCGTAGCAGCCAGGGTTTTAGGTTATCGCCGTTTGCGCCATCCAGATAAGACGCATTGATAAAGCCCAGAATAAACACCGCCAGCGTCAGCAGCAAGGCACTGGCGTGTCCGGTATCCCACAGCACCTGTAGACCGGTAAAAGGCAACACGGCAATGAAAACTGCACCCATCAGCGCCAGCACCGGCGATAGCAGGCGAATCAGGCTAAAGGCGTGGTTTTGCAGCGTTTGCAACCACTGGCTACGTTCGCGGGCAATCGCAATGCCGAGTGCTAACATGCTGCTAGACGCCAGCCAAATAAAGCCTTCGGTGCTGAACAAATCGCTGAACACCTCAATGCCAACCAGTTCAAACAGTGCCGCCCACAGCCCCAACAATAACCAAAAAAGCCCCAGAAAAGCCGCAGCGGTCGCCACCAGCGTGGTATTGCGCAGCAGCAGCGATAGCCAATGCGCGTAGGTAAAGGGCTTGGTTGCTGCGTTTGGAGAGGTTTTTTGCGCCCACAGTTGCAAATAGGGCAGCAGCACATAGCCTATGAGTAAAATCGCTGTAATAACAGTGCCTTGTCGAAAATCGTCGCCGTCATAAAGCACCTCAAGCGCCTCAGAAGGCGGCACTTGCAACCACACCCAGACAATCAAGGCAGCAAACAGCATGAGCGGCGGCAGCACAATCCAGTAAGAACGCCATTCTTGTTCTGGCTGCCACAAGAGCGTCAGCGCCAATCCCAAACATAGCAAGCTCATAAAAAGCGCCACCAGCCAGGAGCTATCCGCCCAGTCGGGAAACTCGGTAATCCACCAAAGCCCCAAACCGATCAGCGCACCCAACAGAAAAAAGCCCCAGTGGGTATTCATTTTTTGCTGAAAAATCATCTTTATAGCCTCCTTTGAGTGATATTTTGGCTGACGCCGCTCTACCGCAATCCCCATTCTAACCACGCCAAACGTCCGGCGGTTGCTAAAACAATCAGTAAAAATAAGGGTTTAATTAAAGCCGCGCCAAACCGCAGCGCGGAATGTACGCCCAAATAAGCCCCCAACATTAAAGCCGCGCCTAAGCCTAAACCCAGCCCAAAATCTACCCCGCCTAACAGGATAAAAGTCAATAAAGACACTAGGTTGCTGATAAAATTCATGAATCGCGCAATGCAGCCGGCTTGTTTGAGGTCTACGGGATAAAAACTCAGCGCCGCCACCATCCATAAAGACCCCACGCCCGGACCGAAAAAACCGTCGTAAAAACCCAGCGTATGTCCTAACAGCAAGCCGCGTCCGGTGGCGGTGGGGCGCTGAATCGGCAGCGCGGTGGCGGGCGGCTGGGGTTTAAGCCAGAGCACATACAAAGCCGCTGCAAGGATCAGCACGGGCAGGAGTTTTTGCAGCCAGTCCGCACGCACCAGCCACACGGACAAAGTACCCAAAATCGCCCCGTTTAGCGTAGACACGGACATCACTCGCCACCAACGTGGCTGGAACACGGCTTTGGCGATGCACACGCGGCTGGCGGTGTAACTGCCAAAAGTCGCCGCCAGTTTGTTAGTGCCCAATGCCAAATGCGGCGCGACGCCCGCACTGAGCAGCGCCGGCACCATCAACAAACCGCCGCCGCCGGCAATGGCATCTACCCAACCAGCGGCAAATGCCGTCAGCAGCAAGGCGCCTGCCAGCGTTGGATCAAGGCTTAAGAATTCCATTAGGATTGCACTTCGACAAGCTCAGTGACCGCGACAAGCTCAGTGACCGCGACAGGCTCAGTGACCGCGACAAGCTCAGTGAGCATGATTTAACTTGATGCAGGTGTCTGCCACACGCTTGCCAAGCGCCTGACACAAGCGTTTTTCTTCGTCGCTCAGCGGCAAACGGCTGTCTGCGCCCGCCAAATGACTCGCGCCATAGGGCGTGCCGCCGCTGTGCGTAGTGAGCAAATCCGCTTCGCTGTAGGGCAAGCCGAGGATCAACATGCCGTGATGCAGCAAGGGCAGCAGCATAGACAGCAGGGTACTTTCCTGCCCGCCGTGCAAGCTGCTGGTGGAGGTGAATACCGCTGCGGGTTTGCCAATCAGCGCACCAGAGAGCCAGAGCGCACTGGTTTGATCCCAAAAATATTTCAGTGGTGCTGCCATGTTGCCAAAGCGCGTTGGGCTGCCCAGCACCAAGCCCGCACACTCGGCTAAATCTGCCGCACACGCATAGGGATCGCCGTTGGCGGGAATGCTGTCTGCGACGGCTTCGCACACAGTGGACACGGCGGGCACCGTGCGTAGCCGCGCTTGGCAGCCGGTGACGCTTTCAATACCACGCGCCACTTGTCGCGCCATCTGTGCCACATTGCCGTGACGTGAATAATATAAGACTAGGATTTCCATAGGTTTTTCCTGTTAATGAAAGACTGAGGGAGGGTCTGAATATAAGCACTTGCAATCGCTAAGCCGCGCACTTCGACAAGCTCAGTGAGCGGCTTGGCGATTTTGCCAACAGCTTCTAAGGAATGCGCCGTACTTCGCCGCCCAGTTGGGTTAGCTTTTCTTCCATGCACTCGTAGCCGCGATCCAGGTGATAAATGCGGTCTACCAGGGTTTCGCCTTTGGCAACCAGTGCCGCCAACACTAAACTGGCAGAGGCGCGTAAATCAGTTGCCATGACGGGTGCGCCGTAGAGTTGTTTAACGCCGGTACAGATCGCGGTATTGCCTTCAAGCCGGATATTTGCGCCTAAACGGTGCAATTCTTGGACGTGCATGAAGCGGTTTTCAAATACGGTTTCGGTGACAGTGGAAATGCCTTCGGCAACTGCGTTGAGTGCGCAAAACTGCGCCTGCATGTCGGTAGGAAAGGCGGGATAAGGCGAGGTGTGTATGTCTACTGCCCGCAAGCTGCGTCCACGCATGTCTAATTCGATCCAGTTGTCGCCCGTGTTGATGTGAGCGCCCGCTTCGCGCAACTTTGCCAGCACTGCGTCTAGCGAATGCGGATCGGCGCTTTTGAGCTTGATGTATCCGCCAGTCATGGCGGCGGCAACCAGATAAGTACCGGCTTCAATGCGATCTGGCAACACCTCATATTCCGCGCCCAACAAACGCTCAACACCTTGAATTTCAATGGTATCTGTGCCTGCACCCTGGATTTTTGCACCCATGCTGCTGAGGCATTTGGCTAAATCTGTGACTTCTGGTTCTTTGGCGGCATTTTCGATGATGGTAGCGCCCTCTGCTAAAACCGCCGCCATCAGCAGGTTTTCCGTACCAGTGACCGTGACCAAATCCAAATACAGGGTCGTGCCTTGTAAACGCTCGGCGCGGGCGCGGATGTAGCCGTTTTCTACAGAAATGTCTGCACCCATCTGACGCAAGCCCTGGATGTGTAGATTGACTGGGCGTGAACCAATCGCACAACCGCCAGGCAAGGACACTTCCGCTTGTCCAAACCGCGTCAGCAAGGGACCCAACACCAGCACCGAGGCACGCATGGTTTTGACTAAATCATAGGGCGCGGAATAGGAATTGATGGTGCGGGTGTCTACTAAAACATTGAGCTTGTCGTCCACTGTGACTTCCACACCCATGCGTCCTAGCAACCCAACCATAGTGGTAATGTCGCGCAAATGCGGGACATTTTTAATCAACATAGGGGTTTCGGTCAGCAAAGTAGAAGCCAGAATGGGCAACGCAGCGTTTTTTGAGCCGGAAATGCGGATTTCCCCGTGCAGGGGATGTCCGCCAACTATTAATAACTTATCCATGTGATTGATTTTGATATTGCTCTGGCGTGTAGGTGTGCAGTGAAAGGGCGTGTATGTCGGATTCCAGATGCGTGCCCAGGGTGGCGTAGACCATTTGATGCTGTTTCACGCGGGTTTTTCCGGCAAAATCAGCGCAAATGATGACTGCTTCAAAGTGTGTCTGATCATCGCTTTTGACAATGGCTTGCGCACCTGGCAAGCCTTTTTCTATGAGTTCTTGCACTTCTATGGGATACATGCTCTGACTCCTTATCAGTGTTACTGTACTAATTTGAATTGTAAAGGATTGCTGTTAGCAACCAGGGCTAAGGTAATACTGAGACTCTGCCCGTTAATAGACAATGCCGGAATGCGCAACTGAGCACTTTGGGCATCATAGCTGGCAACTGTGGGGCTGTTGCTGTCTACTGCACCCAAGCCGCCGTTTAATTGCACCAGCACGTCCGGCGCAGTGGCTACCACCTGCATTTGTACCGCTACCCGTCCCTGGCTACGTCCAGCATCCAACACCTCGACTGCTGGTAGGCTTAGGCTATTGTTCGCCGTGTTAAAAATGGCTTTAGTATCAAAGTTGATGGTGAAAGTCTCGGTCGCGCCAATGGACATTTTTAACACCTGCCCCGCTTGCACCTTGCGCACATCAAACGCCAAAGTATTCCCATCCAAGAGTTCAATACCCGCCTCTAAGCCGTTGGAAAATAGATAATTGTAGCTGCTGATGCTGGGCAGTTTGGCAGTCGGTGGCACATAAACGGCAAAGCGCCCACTGTGCGCCGGCTGCGCGAAACTTTCGCCCTGTGCAGCGGCGCTGATAATGGGCATACCAGGGTCGCGGGTGCGAAAAGTCCAGCTCAGGCTCTGGCTGCTATTGTTCGCGCTATAGCGCACTTCGGCACGGTATTCAGTGTTCCACGCCAGACGTTCCAACGGAAACAGCGCAAATTCCAAGGCGCTGAGTTTGCTATTGGGATCATTGCTGCGTTGGAATAAGCGCGTGTTGGTCAATTCTGTATTGGTAGCGGCGAGAAACAGCCGAAAGCTCTCCACAGTGACGCTAGAAAACTTTAATGGATTGAATTGGATAGATAAAGGATTACCAGACACGCTAAAATCCGGTAACGGATCGGGCGATTCCTCAAAAAACGCCGGCAACACATCAGTACCATTGCGCGGTGGCCACAGCACTATATCAGGATTTTGTCCACGCACCTGATCCAGATAAGCGTTATATTCGCTTTCAGCAATGCGCAAATCCGCATTGGCACAGACCTGAGCAAAAAAAACACCCCAGCTAACGCTTGAATTGACACCCGCCGCACAAAAATCATACAGACCTTGATTACCCGCTTCGTAAACATAAGCGGTGTGCTGTGGATTGTCTAAAGACGTGCGCGAAATGCCGATGCCAACCAATTGAAAATCAAAGCTTAAAAGACCCAAGCGGTGATAAATAGCGGTAAATAAGCTGTCTAATGAATCCTGGCTACTCGCGCTGCCAGTGCTTAAGTTTTCCCCCACCAGACGGCTGCTAAAGCCAGCAGCCAACGCACGTTCTGTTGGGGTAGCGCCGGTAAAACCAGACAGTGTCTTAAGTTCAGTATGTCCGGTAGTGGCATGAGTCACCAGGTAATTGGCATGATTAACAGCCGATTGTTGCAACAAAGGCTGCGCATTGAAGGGAATCATCGCCGCCGCTTGTCGCAAAGTATTCAAGTAAGCATAAGCTTGGTCTAAATCTGCTTGGGCAAACACCCCCGCACCGGCAGGAGAAACGAAGCAAAAAGCGGATAACAGCGGCAGAAATTTGTGCACAGCAGGTCGTTTGATGAGTAACATGATGTAATCCTTATTTGAAAAAGCAGTCATTGAAAAGTAGTAAAAACTTCGGGCGTGGGAGTTTAAGTCATTGCATCAATCTCCCCAACTGATTGAGCATGTTATCATAGGATTTTTAGGTAACATTGGGAACATGCGCAATCTGCACAAGCCCTCTATTGCTTATGCGCAGACCAATCTGTATCCCATTGATTGTGCATATTTTATAGTGCGCACCGCCAAATTCTAAAGAATGCCGTTTTATGGTGGGTTTGCGTATTAAGCTGGAATAACGTATTTAAGAAAGGACATTGAAAGATGAGACAGGCAAAAATTCACATCAAAGCTGTTTCCAGTGTTGCGCCCGCGTTGGCGACACTGGCAGTTGTTGGTTGGTTGTTATCCCCCACCGCTTGGGCACAAGAACTACCTGATTTTACTGCTTTAGTTGAGCAAAATAGCCCAGCGGTAGTGAACATCAGCACCACTAACAAGTCGTTGACTGACAACCCTTCTGCAAAGAATGATTCGCCGAGCGATTCGCCAAACACCCCCCAACAGATTCCCGGCATTCCAGATGACAGTCCGTTTCATGATTTTTTTCGCCGTTTTTTTGATGAAGAAAACCGTAACAACAGCTTTGACGACGAAGAGCGCCGCGAATCTACTTCTTTAGGTTCTGGCTTTATCATTTCTCCCGACGGCTATATTGCCACCAATAATCATGTGATTGAGGGGGCAGATGAAATCATAGTGCTGTTAAGTGACCGCCGCGAGCTAGAAGCAAAACTCATAGGCGCAGACAAACGCAGTGACATCGCTTTATTGAAAGTAGAAGCAAACAATTTACCTGTGGTTAAACTGGGTTCTTCTGCGAATTTGAAAGTTGGCGAATGGGTCTTGGCAATTGGTTCTCCTTTTGGTTTTGATCATTCTGTCACCGCCGGTATCGTCAGTGCTAAAGGACGCAGCTTGCCAGAAAGCAATAGCAACTATGTGCCTTTTATTCAAACTGACGTAGCTATCAATCCAGGCAATTCCGGCGGACCTCTGTTTAATTTGCAAGGCGAAGTGGTGGGCGTGAATGCGCAGATTTTTAGCCGCACCGGTGGTTTTATGGGTTTATCTTTTTCTATTCCTATTGATATTGCCAACAACATCATTAATCAACTTAAAGAAAAAGGTACGGTTTCTCGTGGCTGGTTAGGGGTGTTGATTCAAGATGTCACTGGCGAATTGGCTGAATCCTTCAAGATAGATAAACCACGCGGTGCTTTGATTGCAAAGATTTTTGACGGACCAGGTAAAGATGCGGGTCTTGAAATTGGCGACGTGATTGTAACTTTTAATGGTCAGCCTATTAAACGTTCTTCTGAATTACCGCCGATTGTGGGTTCTACTGAAGTGGGTTCAACAGTGGATGTTTTAATCATTCGACAAGGTAAAGAAATTACCCTTAAACTTAAAGTGGGTGAATTACCTTCTGAAGATGAATTAGACGCCAGCACTACGCCTTCTGGCAAACACACAGAAAAAGCCCATGCTTTAGCTTTAACTGTTGAAGATATGGACAAAGAAACACGGCAAAAATTAGATGTTGCCGAAGGCGGTGCTTTAGTGCATCGCGTAGATAAAGGACCTGCCAAAGAAGCGGGTATTCGCCCGGGCGATGTACTCTTGATGCTCAATGGCGAGAAAATCAAAGACGCGGCGCATTTCAAAGAATTGGCAAAAGACCTGAAACCTGGCAGCGCTGTCCCAGTGCTGATTAGCCGTCAAGGTTCGCCAACGTTCTTAGTCATTCGAGTAGCGGCGGAATGATCCCTAATCAGGCATCATTGACTCTGTACACCCGCCAAGGCTGCCATCTCTGTACTGAGATGCAGCAGGCGGTGGTGGCTCTGCAAGCGCAGTATGGTTTTAGCCTTAATATCGTGGATATTGATGCGGATACCTACTTGCAAATGCGTTACAACGAGCGCGTTCCGGTGCTGACGGCGGGTGAACAGGAGTTGTGTCATTATCATTTCAGTGCTGATCTGGTATTGGCGTATTTCAAGCAAAAACGCTATGCCGGTTAAGCAACTGCAAATAGGGGTTACGGGGCAGGGCTTTTACGATTTTACTGCCCAAGCACAAGCCGTCGTGCGCGAGTTACAGGTGTACGAGGGCTTGTGTAGCCTGTTTATTCAGCACACTTCCGCCAGTCTGATTATCCAAGAAAACGCTGATCCTGCCGTGCAGCATGATTTGCAAAATTGGATGAATCGTCTCGTCCCAGAAAAGGATCCCTGCTACACCCACACCGCCGAAGGCGCTGACGACATGCCAGCGCACATCAAATGCGCCCTGACCGCCACCAGTCTTGCTATTCCCATTCTAAACGGGCGTTTGGCGTTGGGCACTTGGCAAGGCATTTACCTGTGGGAACATCGTAGACAGCACGCCAGGCGCTCAGTCCTCTTACACCTCAGCCAAGGCTGAAATCCCGCATGAGTGATTTTTCCAGTCACACGCCGATGATGCAACAATACTTGCGCATCAAGGGCGAATATCCTGAAATTCTGCTGTTTTACCGCATGGGCGATTTCTACGAACTGTTCTACGAAGACGCCGAACGCGCCGCCAAATTACTCGACATTACCCTGACTTCACGCGGCAGAAGCGCCGGCGATCCCATCCCGATGGCAGGCGTCCCTTATCATGCGGTTGAAGGCTATCTGGTCAAGCTGGTGCGCCAAGGCGTTTCTGTGGCGATTTGCGAACAAATCGGCGATCCCACCGGCAAAGCGCCAGTGGAACGCCAGGTCACGCGCATTGTCACGCCCGGCACCCTGACCGACGAGGCGCTACTGGACGAGCGCCGCGATAATTTACTCGCCGCATTGCACCAACAAGGGGAACGTTTCGGTTTAGCAACGCTAGACATTGCCAGCGGGCGCTTTACGGTGCAAGAGCTTACCGATCAAGCCGCGCTGGATAACGAATTAGCGCGACTGCAACCGGCAGAATTGCTGCTCAGCGAAACGGCAACGGCAGATTTTGGCGGCTTGACCCTGACTCGCCAGCCGTCCTGGTATTTTGCTCTCGACACCGCCCGCCGCTTATTGACGCAACAATTCGGCACACAGGATTTGAGCGGCTTTGGCTGTGAACACCTGGAATTGGCGATTTGCGCTGCGGGCTGCCTGCTGCAATACGCGCAAGACACGCAAAAAGCCGCCTTGCCGCACATTCAGGGCTTAAGCCTAGAACGCGCCGAGGACAGCATTTTTCTTGACGCCGCCAGTCGGCGTAATCTGGAACTTGATACCACCCTATCCGGCGAGCGCAAAAATACCCTCTTAAGCGTCATGGATCAGTGCGCTACACCGATGGGCAGCCGTTTGCTGCGCCGCTGGTTGCACCGCCCGCTACGCGATCAACTGCGTTTGCAAGCGCGTTTAGCAACGGTGCAACGGCTGTTAGACAAGCTCAGTGAGCATGGGCTGCACGAATTGCTGCGCGGCATCGGCGATGTAGAGCGCATCCTGAGCCGCGTGGCGTTGCGTTCGGCGCGTCCGCGAGATTTGCTGCAATTGCGTCATGCGCTGGGCACTTTGCCGCAACTGCAAAAGCGCCTGATGGCGCTCACGCTGCTTGCGCATCTTATTGAATTAGCAAAACAAATCCAACAATTTCCAGAGTTGCACGAGTTGCTCGAAACCGCTCTGCGAGATAATCCTGCGCCCCTGATCCGCGATGGCGGCGTGATTGCCGAGGGGTTTGATACTCAACTCGACGAATTGCGTAGCCTGGCTGCCAACGCCGAGGACTATTTGCTGGCGTTGGAAACCCGCGAACGCCAGCGCACCGGCTTGAACAACCTCAAAGTGGGTTTCAATCGGGTGCATGGCTATTACATCGAACTCAGCCGTGCTCAATCTGAGCAAGCACCTGCTGATTATCAGCGCAGGCAAACGCTGAAAAACGCCGAGCGTTACATCACACCCGAACTCAAAGCCTTTGAAGAAAAGGTGCTCTCTGCCAACGAGCGGGCGCTGGCGCGGGAAAAACAGCTTTATGAACAACTACTTGACCGATTGCTAGCGCATTTAGGTGAATTGCAAGCCAGCGCGATAGCCTTGGCAGAGTTGGATGTGTTAGCTAATTTTGCTGAACGTGCCGAGACGCTGCGCCTGCATCCGCCTGAATTTCAAGAAAAAATTGGTATTCACATCAGCGCCGGACGACATCTAGTAGTAGAAAGCATGATTGATGCGCCCTTTACGCCCAATGACGTAAAACTCAATGGGCATCAACGCATGTTGCTGATAACAGGCGCAAATATGGCAGGAAAATCTGTGTTTATGCGCCAAACAGCATTGATTGTGCTGCTGGCGCATATCGGTAGCTTTGTGCCCGCCGACAGCGCCAAGTTGGGTCCCATTGATCGGATTTTCACGCGCATTGGCGCCAGTGATGACGTGGCGGGCGGGCGCTCCACTTTTATGGTGGAAATGACTGAAACTGCGAATATTTTGCACAACGCCACGCCGCATAGCCTGGTATTGATGGACGAAGTGGGGCGTGGCACTAGCACTTTTGACGGACTCTCGCTGGCATGGGCGTGTGCAGAAGAATTAGCTAGAAAAATCAAAGCTTTGTCACTGTTTTCCACGCATTATTTTGAACTCACGCAATTGCCGGATTTGTGTCATGGCATTGTCAATGTCCACTTGGATGCGGTGGAGCAAGCAGATAAGCTGATTTTCTTACACCAGGTCAAAACGGGCGCTGCCAACAAAAGCTACGGACTGCAAGTCGCGCTGCTGGCGGGTGTGCCGCGTTCAGTCGTGGAAGATGCGCGTAAACGCTTAAAACAATTGGAAAAACAACAAAAAGGCGTGGTGCAGCCAGAGCAAATCACGCTGTTTGCTGCGTCGCAGCAGCCAAGTGAGAAAACCGCAGACAAGCCGCACCCAGTATTAGACACATTACAAAAACTACAGCCGGATGATATGACACCAAAGCAGGCTTTGGAGGCTTTATATCTTTTGCGTAGCCTAATCTAAAAGCGTAACATTTTATCAAAAACTGTCACTAATAAGCAAGATTGAAGGACTGTAACAAATTGTCATGTTATCATATGCTAAACTTTTGGTTGTTTTAGACTTGCTTGAAACACTGACGACAGCTTTTAGGAAGGGACAGATGGAGCCAAAATTTGCAATTAAAAAATCTATGCTATTGTGTTTTGCCATAGGTTTGTGCTTAGGACAAGCTGCCCAAGCCCAAAAAACCAAGACCACAGATTTGATAGGGCTATCATTAATCGAATTATTGAATACGCCGATTGATACAGGCACAGGGCACAACCAAGAGAGAATCGCCGATATTCCCGCCAGCGTGGTGCTAATTAATCGGGCAGAAATTGCCCGTCATGGCTACCGCACTTTGGCTGAAACGCTGTCTAGCATTCCCGGTTTATACGGCATTGATCAGTACTATCATGAAAGCATTGCCTTTGGTGTGCGGGGCTTTTGGTCTAGCTGGACAAATAAGCAATTGATTATCTTGGTAGATGGCGTACCACAGGTTAACCCGCTGAGAAATAACTATATATTGCCGCAAATAGCGGTGCCGGTAGAAGCCATTGAACGCATTGAAGTGGTGCGTGGTCCTCTATCTGTGGTCTATGGTGACGGTGCTTTTTTTGGGGCTATTAATATCATCACAGACCCAAACAAAGAAGCAGACGAGTTCACCAGCAAAGACATGCAATACGATGTTTCCGCCAGTGTGGGTAGTCAAAATACCAACAAACTCTATGGGCGGGTTAATGGCGCTAATAAGCGCGGCGATGTGCGCGTAGCGCTGACGGCTTCTGCCTATAACACGGATGGTATTGATGCCAATTATGACGATCTGGCAAGTGCGGATTATCTGACAAGGCTAGGCTTGACGGGACGCCGTAACAAAGGCATGTTGGAAAATTCCGAAAAATATCTGAATTTAACTGCCCATATCAAAGACTTTACCTTGACTGCCAGTCGAGTAGAAACAGATATGGATGCCTTTGTATTAGTGGTGGGAGATAACGATGGTAATCATCATCAGCATAGAGTAAGCAACCTGACGTTAGGTTACGACACTGAGTTTTCTAAATCTTTATCCTTAAAAGCGCATCTAAATTATAGAGAAAATGAACTGGTTTATGATTATTCCCCCACCGATTCCGTTCATCATGGTTCACGGGCGATAGGTGAATGGCGCAAGGCTCGTATGTATGAAGGCGAAATTAATACAACCTACACGCCCGTTGAAAGCACCAATTTGGTCACAGGTGTGTCTTATCGCACCGTCCGCCAGATGAGTGATTTAATAGATGCGCCAGCAGCGGGCGCGGATAAATATTATGTTGAAGCACCAGAAAGCATTAACAGTGGAGGCGTGTTTGCGCAACTGACTCATGACTACTCAGACAAACTGACACTGGTTGCAGGTCTGCGTTTAGAATATCTGCAAAATTACAGGATCCGCGCCGCTTCCTTTAGCAGCACAGCACCCTTTGATCTGAGTCGGGAATATGACAAAGGGGGCACAGCAATGATACCGCGCTTAGCTGCCATTTATCGCCCTACGGATAAACATGGCTTTAAGTTTTTATACGGTGAAGCGACCAGTTGGCCCTCATTTGATCAAAACCAAGCGTTTACATCAAAACCAACAGAAGAAAACCTGCAAGCAGAAAAAATCAAAACCCTGGAACTGGTGTATGACTTTATATACTCAGATGAACTGGATATGAGCTTTAATCTATTCCGCAATGAACTGAGCAATCTCATTGTGCGAACCATACGACTTGATCCGGTAACCAATCACTTTATAGAGTTGCAAAGAAACTCTGGAAAACTCTCAACCAACGGCATAGAAGCCACTTTCCGTTATCGTTCCTCGCAGAAGTTGAATATGGAACTGAGTGCCAGTTATCAAAGCACCAAAGACGCTGGCACCCACATGGATGCTGCTTATTCGCCTTCATTGCTGGGTTATATCAAAGCCGCTTACCGTATTCAGCCCAAGATGACTCTGGCGGTAGATGGCTACTATACAGGCAGTATGCAGCCAGCACTTGATCCGGCAAACGGTTTGCGTATCGGCGATGATAGCGATGGCTATTTCAATCTAGGCTTAAATTTCCGCGTAGAAGATGTCTTTAGCAAAGGCACTTTTGCCAGTGTGCGCGTCAGTAATCTGCTCAATGAAGAAATACGTTATCCGGTGTTCACCAATAACGAGTGGGCAGTAAAGGGCACTATCGGCGAAGAACGCAATTTCATGTTTAATGTAGGCGCATCCTTCTAAAAGCTGCCAAAAACAGATGAAAAAAGCCGCTGCTTGATGTATCAAAGGCAGCGGCTTTTTTTAGGAAAAATTGGGCAGTAATGCCTTACTGCTCGTCGCCCAAATCAGGGTCCCAGCCCAGGATTTTTGCTTGATCAATCGCCTGCTGATGAATGGCTGCATGACGTTGCAATAATTCAGGCGGCAAGTGACTCACCATATGCCCATATTTTGACCAGGCAAGATGTACTTTGTCATACAAAGCTTCCAGTCGCCCATAATCCCATTGCGTGCAAAGCTCGGTTTCTGGTAATACACCAAACAACCAAGCATCGCGGATGATTTTGCCGACATCCGTCATGCCGCCATACTTGTCTTGATCAATGCCTGGATAAATGCGGTGTTGACTCAATTGAATAGCTCCTAATGTGTGCTTAAAAAACATGCAGCTAGAAGTGCCGCAAATGCTTTAACTCTTGTAATTTCACATACATCATAGCGGTCATTAAAGCATCATTCACAGCATCATGCTTGCCTAAAACCGGTAAATCCAAATCCTGCATCATAGCATCAAAGCGCAAATCCACATAAACCGGATGCAACACACTTTGTTTTTTATCATAATACAAGCCAGATACTTCAATTTGGCGATTGGGTAAATAAATCCCCAACCAGGGTTTTAAGTACTTATTGATCATCTTTACATCAAATTCCAAATAATAACCCACCAAAGGACGTGAACCAATAAATGCCAGAAACATTTCCAATGCTTGGCGTGCTGGCAACGCATGTTCCAGATCACAATGGCGCAAATGATGAATTTTAATGCTATCTTCCGCAATATCCGCAGTGGGTTTTAAGTACAATTCCAATTTCTGGCTAGCCAAAATTTGATTGTTTTTTATTTTCACTGCACCAATAGAAATCAACTCAGCTTTTTTGGGATTTAAGCCGGTTGTTTCACAATCAAAACACACCAGTTCTTGTGCAGATTCCGGCGTTTTTTCAAATAAAAAAGCATACTGCTGTTCTTTTAAGGCGCTTTTATTCAACCAAGCACTTAGCCTATTTAGCATAGCCAGTCACCTTAGAAACTATTGCTCAATTGTACCAATGCCGCCATTTTAGTCGCTGCCTCGCCACTGTGTAGCGCAGCCTCCGCTTTAGCTACGCCTTCTGCCAAAGAATCGCACAGACCCGCCGTATAAATCGCCGCGCCTGCATTCAGCAACACAATATCCCGTGCTGCACCAGGTTTATCCTGCAACACACCACAGAACATTTCCAGGCTTTCCGCTGCGTTATTGACTACAATTTCACACAAATCGCGGCTTTTTAAGCCAAAATCTTCTGGCTGAATGCGATAAGTGCGGATTTCTCCTTGCTTCAATTCCGCCACCCGCGTCGGTGCCGCTAAACTGATTTCATCCATGCCATCTTCGGCACACACAATCATCACCTGCTCACTGCCCAAATTGCGCAACACCGCTGCCAGCGGCTCTAACCACTCTGGTGCAAATACGCCCATAAGTTGGCGTTTTGCGCCTGCCGGATTGGTCA
Source organism: Thiomargarita sp. (assembly GCA_020720115.1). Taxonomy (GTDB): domain Bacteria; phylum Pseudomonadota; class Gammaproteobacteria; order Beggiatoales; family Beggiatoaceae; genus BB31. The sequence goes on from DYPD01000057.1 coordinate 18,536, forward strand.
GCGGACCCAGCACATTAAACAGCGTGCGTAAGCCGATTTCTTTGCGCGGCGCTATCGCATATTTCATCGCGCTGTGGTGTGCAGGCGCGAACATAAAGCCAACACCCAGCGTCTCAATACAATGCGCCACCTGTTGCGGGCTGAGTTGCAAGTTCACGCCGCCCGCCTCCAGCACATCCGCGCTACCCGATTTGCTCGATACCGAACGGTTGCCATGTTTCGCCACCTTCGCCCCAGCCGCAGCAGCGACAAAACAAGCCGTAGTCGAAATATTGAAAGTGCTCAAACCATCGCCGCCTGTACCAACAATATCAATGACTTGGCTGCCATCTACCGGCACTGGCGTGACCAGTTCGCGCATCACCTTGGCAGCGGCGGTAATTTCTTCCACCGTTTCGCCTTTCATGCGCAACCCGACTAAAAAGCCACCAATCTGCGCGGCAGTTGCTTGCCCACTCATGATGATATTCATTACTTCTAACATCTGGGTTTCATTCAAAGAACGTCTGTCTATAATAGCTGCTAATGCGTTCTGCATATCCATTTGTTGATTCCTATGGTGTGTCGCACAAATTGATGTTGCTTTCCATAAACTGCTTGATAAGGAAAAAATTTTGAATCTGATTCACTGACTATGAGATGTTTCATTTACCGGACTTGATAGCGTAAAAAAAGACGCTGCCCGGTATTAGAGGAAAACCATAACAAGGGCAGCGTCTTTTGATTCGCTAGGAACGCACTAGAACTTTATTGTTTAGTGAAGTTCCAATCGCCTTCCCATTCTTTTTCTCCGTCGCTACGCCATTTACCCATTAAAGCTTTACCATTGTCTATGATTTTCCATTCTACAACCCCTGCGTGTTCGGGATTGCCTTCTTTCTTACCACTCCATTCACTCCAAGTACCAATGAGCATATCGCCTTTGAGTTCTGCTGCATATTCCCCAACTTGTTCCTCGCCTCCTTCTTCTTCATAGACATACTCGCCAACGATTTTGTTGCCGGTTTGTTTTAAGGTCACGGTGTTAAATTCTGTGCTTGTCCAATTACCGTTTAAGTCTACCAAGTTCGCACCTGCTGTACTGGCTGGTTCTTTAGCGGTAGCAGTGGCATCTTTAGCCATATCTTTAGCTGTGTCTGTTGCTTCTTTGGTTGCACCCGCATCTTTTGCGCCAGCAGCGTCTTTTGCCATATCGGAAGCATGGGATGGTGAGAATACAGCTAAGCTGGCAGCGAGAATAGCAATCTGTAAACTATTGTGCATAATGTTTCTCCGTAAAGAAAAAAGAAAAATGATAGAAAACTCATTAATGATGAGTGTGTCGGTTATATTACGCTGACGCACTGAATATTTAAAGCAGATTCAAAATTGCAATTCTAATTGCACCGCTTTTCCTTCCCGCAATACTTCTAAAAGTGCATTGTTGCCTTTGCCAATTTCTAGCAAGGCGGCTTTCAGGTCTGCCAGATTCTGGATTTCATGTGCATCCAAACGCACTAGAATATCGTTTTTTTGCACCTGTGCGGCTTGAGCAACCCCCTGTGGTTCAATCTCTTGCACGCGCAAGCGTCTGTCTTGGTCATCAATAAACACCCCTAAGCGGGGCGCTTCTTCACCTACCAGCGGCGGCGGATAGAGCACATAATCGGCGATGCCAGGCGTGGGCATTTCATCTTGTAGCAGCGTCACATAATCCAACCCATTGCGCTGGTGTAGGCGTTGCGGGATGCCGTAGCCGTTGCGGATGTGTCCGTTGCCTGCCAGCACAACCAGGGTATGTTGCGGATTTTTCTGCAAAAAGTTGTGCGCTGTCTGTGCCATGCTGTCATCCCACAGCACTTGGGCTTGTAGAAAATGTTCAAAGCGCGGCGCGGCGGTTGTGCCTTGAGCGGCGTCTGGATTCCTGTTTGCATTCTGGTGCAGCGCGAAAATATCTTGTAAATCAGCTTGATATCGGTAGTTGTTGAAGTCTAACGCCGACGGCAGTTGTGCGCGTGCGCTGTCATCCAGTTGCCCGATGCCGTCGCGTCCGACTTGGCGGCTGATGTTGCCTTCAATATTCAGGGCGATGAGGGGAATGCCTTGTTGCTTGGCGTAATCAATCAGGGGTTTGTACAGGTTGTAGTCGTAGCGCCATTTTTCAAAGTATTGACTTTCTTTAAGAAATTCTGCTTCGCTACGTTTGCCGGCTAAATAGTCATCCAGCGCCTGTTGATAGGGTTGCTGGAACATTTCCATGCCGATAGCGACTTTGATGCCTACTTCATGTAGAAAGCGGATGATGGTCAACTGATTGATATGATGGGCAAATTGGTCGTGCTGCTCGCCAATGTATAGAATTTTGGCGGTTTTCAGTTGTGGCAAAATGGTGTTTAACGCTTGCACCTGCACAGGTTGCACGGCGGCGCTCTGTGGCTGCTGCCAAATCGGTATGCCGGTCTGAGTTTCGGCAATTTCTGTTTCTTTTTCAGCCAGTTGTTGGCGTTTGCCATGAATAAAGTGCAAAGCCGAGTAATTGCCGTAATGCCCGATTTTGTGGGCAGCAAGTTGGGCTTGTTCAAGATTTTCTGCATATAGCCACAGGATGCGCTGATCGTGCTGTTCAGGGTGTTTAAAAACCTTGAGCATCACGCCTTGAGCGGGCGGCGTTTGCGCACCTATGAGTTGCGGGAGCGGCTGTCCGGCGATAATAAGCGACTGCGTCGCGTCGCGCCAGGCATCCTGAATGGCGGTGTTTTGGTAAGTAATGCCCAGCGCCTCTAGCAAGGGTTGGTAGGCTTCGAGTTGCGCTTGGTTGAGTATGAGCTGCACGCGGTGTTTGCTGCCGGCAAGTGCCAGTAGGTGCGCCAGGAGTGGCGGCGTTTCTGTTGCATCCAAGCGCCGCATCAGGTCGTAATTGGCATCCAGGCTGATCTGACTGGGCAGTGCGTTGAGCGGTAGGCTAAAGCTTTTTTCTGCGCTATCTAAATGCAGAATTTGCTGCTGTTTGCCTAAATCTGTGTCAATTTGCAAAGGAACACTTAAATTATAAGGTTTTTCCGTGAGTTGCTTGATACTAAAGAGCAATTTTAGTTGTCCTTGTGCGACCTTGACTTGCGGGTTTTCAACCTGTAAAGACGGGATGTCTTGGCGTTCTAGCCATTGCGCAAAAAAGTCGCTTAAATCCTCTTGGGCAACCTGTGCAAAAATTTTTTCCAAAGATTGCCAATTGGCTTGCTGAAACGACTGATTTTCAATCAGTTCTTGCAACGCAGTTAGAAACTTTTTTTCGCCCAGACGTTGCTGCAACGCATGAAAAATCAAGGCAGTTTTGCCGTAGCCAACTGCGCTCTGTGCTTTGCTGTTGCGCGTGCGAAAATCCAGCACTGACATAGGGGGGGCTTGGTCTGTGTAGGCGGCGTAATCCAGCATAATTTGTTTGCGGTAGCTTGCGCCCTTGCCTGCCAATTGTGCGTAGTAGTGATCAGCCAGATAATTCACTAAGCCTTCTGCCCAGTTACCCGCTGCGTAATCAATCCACACCAAATTGCCAAACCATTGGTGCAAAATCTCGTGTCCCAGTGAGGTTTTCACGATAAAAGGCAAGCGTGCCACTTGCTGCCCCAACAGGGTGTAGGTCGGTAGCGACCAACCGGTGGGCTGTTGGTGCATCACGATAGCAAAACGCTTGAACGGATAGGGGCTGAGGCGCTCTGCGTACAGGTCTAAATAACTTTTGCTGTAGTCCAAATAGGTTTGGCTTAAGGCTTGATCTTCCTTGAAAAAATAGGTTTCTATTTGGATGCCTTGATAGTTTTCACTGGCGCGCTGGTACTGATTGGAAGCGGTCAAGGTCAGGCGCTCTAGCGGGTAAGGAAAGTCAAAAGCAAACAGGCGTTGATTGCCTTGGCTGCTGACTTGAATCTGGTCAGCTTCGCTGTTAGCGACAAAATCTGCGGGTAGCAACGCGGAAAATTGGTAATGCACTGGGCGCTCTGGTAGCGGATACCAATTTTCCATTAAAAACACTGAGTTCGGCGTAATCAGGTTATCCGCGTCGCTATGGATGAGGGCTTGATAAGTCAGTTGCACCGGCACTTGCGCAACCAGTGTTAAACTAAGCTGTTGCTGCTCGATTTTTTCTGGTGCGCCATTGACTGTCAAGGCTTGTAGCGTGGGCAGGCGCAGTTGCAGGCTTTCGTCCGTGTCGGATTGCACCTGGATTTTGCCAGTCAGCACTTGGGTTTGCGGCGTAAGCTGGATTTCTAGTTGATAGTGGATACGCGCCAGGGCTAAACCAGGCAAACTGAAAAATAGCAGAGCGCATAAAGCTAAAGCAGTAGGGTGCATACAGAGTCCTTAAGTGATCGCAAAAAGTGGCTTTACGCCAAGATGACAGCTTAGATGCTAAATTAAAACGCATTCAACTCCATACTTACGACGAAAATTGGTAGTGGTTTTATAAGAATGAACATGTCTACAACTCAACCTAACCCAGCCAGTTTTGGAGCAATATTTAAATTATAATGGTGAATAAAATACCAGATAGCACCCATATGATTTTCTATTTTTACTTCGACCCCGCTTACTTCGGCTACCCTTCGACTACGCTCAGGGCAACGCGCTTATTCAGCACAAGCTTTGAAAAAGATAATAGACATTATCGGAAAACAAGGTTTTATAACCGCATAAAAAATACTTATATCG
>DYPD01000058.1 GCA_020720115.1 Thiomargarita sp.
CAGTGAAGTATTTAAAATAAACATAACAAATTTATAGGAATTTCACTATATATTGCATCATCATCAATAAAATCCATGTTTTTATTTGACTATTATATCAATTGCTTGGCTTCTCCCGGCGATATTTTAATCATTGATGAACCAGAACTGAATCTACACCCCAATAATCAACGCTGGATGGCTTCCTTGCTGGTGCGTCTGGTTAATTCAGGTATTAAGATATTGTTTACAACGCACAGCGATTTTCTAGTCAAGGAAATCAACAATCGGATTATGCTCAGTCAGCTATCTGAAGCAAAACGGGATGTATTTTTTGATAAAAAAGGATTTACTTCTAAAGATGTGTTGAATCCAAAGCAAGTAAAGGCGTATACCGTTGAGAGAAACCATAAAATACAGCCCATTAAATCAGTCGCAGGGGGTTGGTTGGATATGGAAATATTTGACGCGGAAATCGCTGCAAGCAATGAACTAGCAGACGATATTTACTATAGCCTGGACGATTAAAACTATGCTAAATACTATAAAAAACATAATCTGTCCTGATGCCTTGCTGGACATAGAAACGCATCATGGCTGTTTGAAGATCAAAGAAACCGCTCCAGACAGTGCATTATCTAGCCTTACGGTCGAAGGTTTACCGACATCATCCATTGCTTTTACGCTTGATCACCAACTGAGTAAAAATAAATCTTGTTTTAAGCAGTTATCCTGCTATTTGAATCCCTCTGCACCCTATATTAACAAAGGCTGCGATGCGGTGATCATCGCTGTTTTTGACAGCAAGTTATATATATCAATTCTCGATATGAAATCAAAAAAACCAAAAATTGGTGATATAAAGGCACAGCTAAATAATTCTGAGGTTTTTGTGAAATATATTATTGAACTTATTAAAGTCCACTATCCTGATAAAAATACTAACACACCAATTTATTGCAGGTCATTTGTTACAACTAGAATATGCAAAGGGGTGTGACGCCTGGCAAGAAAACGAATGCTGATATCAAGGATGATATAAAGGAAGTTCGCGTCAAACCTAACAATAAAAATGCCACTGTTTATCTGAAAAAACTACTTGGAATCTAAAATGGCTTGCCATGCCCACGCAAAAATCACAGATACCTTCTCTGTTTAGAAATGGGAATTTCAATAAAGCCTGTTGTGATGATTGCTTCCTCATTTCCATACGGGGCGCTACTGCCATCTATAGCCAATTCCCCATCAACACAAACGGCGCCCAGTAGTAGGGATGGGCAAAATCCTTGGGATAAAGCGCCGCCTGGGTATTCTGGTTGGCAGCTTGGATAAAGCTTTGCTGCACTTGCTGTATGGCTTCGACTTTTGTAACTACCGGCTGGCTTTCGTGTACCTTGTAAAACTGCTGCATAAACAAGCCGGTACTGCGATCATCTACGGGCCAGAGGGTGGCAATTACGCTACGAGCGCCCTGCTTTTGTGCCAATGCGCCTAAACCTTCGACTTCCTGCCCCTGCCCAACGCTGCCTACTGCGGTTTGGCAAGCGGATAAAGTCAGCAAATTCACAGTGTTAAAATCATAGCCAACACGAATATCTGCCAGGGATAAAATTTCCCCATTGCCGAGCAGCAAATAGGCGTCTTGATCGGTGCGTGGCTGAAACACGAAGTGGCTGGCGATATGTAGCACCGGATAGCCTTGTTCTAGCGCCTCCAGCAAGCTGTTCTGATTGAAACCTTCATTGAGCTTGATGTCTCCAGGCGCAACTCCGTCTTTATCCACCGCGTCGCGCTTCACTATGCCTTCCAATTCTTGCTCTACTGAGGGGAGTGGGTTCATGTTACGCAATGCTTTACTGACGCCTAGCCCGGCAATACGCCAATTGCTCAGCGGAACATCTTTCAATTTATCGCGTGCTGCTTCGGTAAACAGTGCCATTGCATAACGCTCTGTCAGGTATTTTTCGCCATCGTGCAGGGCGGAAACAGGCACATAACGCAATTCGCCATCCAGCGAGAGCATCAGGGTTTTTGCCTGTGCTTGAACTAAATCCTGACTGACGGGGGCGATCATGAGTTGATAAAGCACTTGTGCTTGCTGCATCATTGAGCGAATTAAATAAGGGCGACGCGGATCGGGCGGTTGCTTGAAAAAGTCGCGGAATTTAGCGATTTCCAGCTTCAGTTGCGCGGCGCTCACGGTGGCTTCGCGGCACAGTTGTGCTTGCGGCGTGGTGAGAATGATGCGCAGTTTATCTGGCGTTATGACGTAATTGAGCAACACCGCACCATGTCCTAATTCGCGCAAAGTGCTTTGCAATGCTTGCAGGGTATCGAGGTTTTTCCCTGGTATTTCAGTTTCTTGCGCGATTTTCTGCAAGCAGGCATTAAACTGCTGCCGTGCTTCGACCAGTTGCGTGCGTAGCGCCTGCTTATGCGCTTGCTCCTCTGCGCTCAACGCGGTTTTTTTGCTCAAATTCTGGTATTCCTGGGCTACAGCCATCAGCCCCTTATCCTGACTGGCAAGCACCTGCTGCGCACTCTGTTGTGCCGCTTGTTCCTTAAAGTTGGCTTTTAGATCAGAGAAATACAGCCGAAAAGCTTGCAGGGTATTAGAAAACTCTCCGCGCAAATGTTGCTCTTGTTGCTGTTCTTCAGGATTTTTGCGCGGTTTTAAGCGGATTTTGCTTAGATTTTGCCCAATTTGGTCAAATTTGGCATACAGGGTTTGTGCGCGTTGCGCCCAAGGTTGCTCTGTGGGGTTATAGTTGGCTTTGATTATTTTGACTTCGGCTTGATCCGCTTCGCGCCGCACGAAATCAAAGTATTCCTCTTCTTTTAACATGCGCTGTATTTGTTGTGCTTCGGCAGTCCGCCCGACATCCAACAACAATCCAGCAAGCTGTTGATAGACTTCTTTTTTATCTTCCAAAAAGCTACGCTGCAAGGTCTTATCCAGTTGCGCAAGATTGGCTCTCAGGCTTTGCAAACTGTTCACTGCCTCTTTGCCCAGCAGAATTGCTGCGTCTTTTTGCCCTTCCTCGGCTAAAATGCCGCTTAAATTATCCAGCACCGCCCACAGCAATTCCGGCTGTCCGGCGGTTTTAGCAATCGCTATTGCCTGGCGTAAATCGCTTTCAGCTTCTGCATAGTGCTTTTGAGCACGTTTTAACTTAGCTTGATTGTGCAGCAACATCGCCAGCGCCGGGTGCTGTTCGCCGAGTTGCTGCGTCCAAATACTTTGAGCACGGGTAAATAGGGATGCGGCTTGTGCGTATTTTTGTTGCTCGGTCAACAGCAGCGCCAAATTGTTTAGCACAGTCGCCACTTCAGGATGGATTTTGCCGTATACCGCCTCGTTAATCGCCAAAGCTTCGCGGTACAGCAGCTCAGCCGGCGCGTACTGCTTAAGCGCCTGCGCCACCCAAGCGCGATTGTTCAGCCCCAGCGCATAGTGCGCGTGATGCTCACCCAACCGCGCTCGCCAAATCTCCACCGCCTCGCGGTAATACTGGTCAGCTTGCGCATAATCGCCCAAAGTAACCCGCAAGCGCCCCAGATTATTCAAGCGAATCGCCACATTCAGGGGATCGTTCTCGCCCTTATCCAGCGCCGCCTGATCCAGTTTTAGCGCACGTTGCAGCAAATCCTCAGCTTTGGCGTAATCCCCTTGCTGGCGATAAATTTCCGCCAAATTCGATAAGCGGATGGCAATGCGCGGGCTATCCTCGCCCCAAGCCGCTTTATCAATTTCCAAAGCGCGTTTTAGCAGCGGCTCGGCTTGCGCAAAATCGCCCAAACTACGATAAGTTTCCGCCAGATTATTCAAATCTATCGCCACCACCCGTTGTTCTGAACCAGACGCTTGCTCATCAATGGACAAAGCGCGTTGATACAAAGGCAGCGCACGCTGATAATCGCCCAGCGCATAATAAACGCCGGCTAAACCATTCAAACTCACCGCCACCGCGCTGTGTGTCGCACCCAATGTTTGCTCGCGTAATTGCAGCGATTGCTGATACGCCGCTTCTGCGGCGGTAAAATCCTGCAACTGCTGTTGCACACCGCCGAGAAAGTACCAAATCAGCGCCGCATTCTGCGGTTTATCCGACGGATTAGCACGCAAAGCACTTTGATACAAATCCAACGCCTGTTGCCACTGGCTTTGTTGTTCCGCAAGCTGCGCTTGCGCAAACAACTGCTTGTAATCCTCCGCCGTCGCCGTTAAAGAAACCAGGCAAAAAAGCACAAAATAGAGTGAAGAAAATCGCTTAGGCAGCATAAACCAGCCTCCAGTTTGAGTAGACATCGCCGTAACAGCACACCATATTTAAGTATATGACTTTCCGTCATAAACTGCGCTCAAAAAGCCACATAAAGATTAAGCGTAATTCTTTACCAGCACTTCGGCAATTGCCCCGCGTCCATCGGCTTTTGCATTAATGGCACGTTTCGCTTGAATCATCACAGTTGAATAGTCCTTATACAAATCCACAATAAAAGGCGTCGCTGAATTAGATAATAAAAACTTCACCCCTCTTGTGGTTAATTCATCACAGCTTTGTTTTAAGCGTTCCTGCTGTTTACGATCAAAGCCACCACTGGTATAGCTGGTAAAGTTAGCACTCAAAGAAAGGGGATCATAGGGGGGGTCTAAATACACAAAATCATTTGCTTGAACCCTTGCTAAGGCTTGTACAAAATCCACATTCAACATTTGAATAGGTTGCTCTGACAAATAAGCATGAATAGTCCAGATCAAGATTTCATTGACAATATTAGGATTTTTATAGCGCCCAAAAGGAACATTGAATTGACCCGCACTATTGACACGGAACAAACCATTGTAGCAAGTGCGATTTAAGAAAATCATCCGCGATGCTTTCTGCGCCTGGCTTAAGGTCTGATATTCATGCACCGCTCGATCTAATGCACGGATTTGATAAAAATAGTCCTTATCATTCTTGTGTTGTTTAAGGTCAGCAATCAATGCGTCTGGCTGTTGTTGAATCACCCGATAAACATTGATTAATTCCGCATTTGCATCGTTAATCACCGCACGCTCCGGCATTAAATCAAAAAACAGCGCACCGCCGCCAATAAAAGCCTCATGATAGTTAGCATAATGAACAGGCAGATGTTTTTTAATTTCTGCTAAGAGCTGACGCTTGCCACCTGCCCATTTCATTATGGGCGCAATAGAGGCAGATTTCCTTAAAGAACTCATCGCCGCTGCTGATCTAATAAACGTGCAATCAGCTCACGGGTTTCATCTGGTTGCTGCGCAGCCGCCGCAGTAGTCCAAGACATATCATTTTCTAAGCGATAAGAACCTAAAAATTCATGCGGCGGCTTGTCGCCCCATTCCTGCGGGGACAGCATAGAAAAATACCGCTGTCCATCAGGTTTGCGATACAAATGATAAAAACATCCAGGCTGGCGCTTAAAATGGCAACTGACCCGATGCAAATCCTGATCGCGCTGTATAGCTTGTAAAACTGCTTGCGCTTGTGTCTGCAAAGCCCGCATTTGCTCGGCAATCACGCGCAATTTGCCAGTTGCCACGCCAGACAGCAGGGTATCTGCCTGTGCAACCTGTTTAGCTAAATCAACTAATTCAATTGCGGGTGCTAAACGACTGACCGGATAAGGTGAACTATGATCCGCACCGCCATGCGCCGCGCCCTGGTATTTGCTTTGGAAATCGTCTGACATTGGAAATTTCATTCCTGTTTAGTATTTATGGTAAGATTTCCTAAAAAATGTTTATAATTATCATATGTTTTTTCATTTAAAAAGGGGGCAATGGTAGCTTACTCAATAGACATTAGAAAACCTGTTGTAAATACCGTTCTAAACGGTAAGAAAATAAAAGAAATCAGCGAATCTTTAGCTATTCATACTAACACTATCTCAAAAGACAGAGAGTTTCAAGATGAGTCAGATGCACTTTGTCTTTTTCAAAGCTTGCGCTGCTTGTACTGAATAAGCGCGTTGCCCTGAGCGTAGTCGAGGGGTAGCCGAAGTCAGCAGAGTCGAAGTAAAAATTGAAAACCACATGGGTGCAATAGGGGATTTTGTTCATTATAGTCTGATTACTGAATCTTTAAAATAAAAGACATATAAAATCATATGCTTAATAATTATAAAAATATAATTATTGAGTAATCCTGCTATACTACAACGCAAACATTGCACCGATTATTTCCAGAATGGGGCAGAACGGTGGGTTACGGCGCGGTCAGATCGCGGCTGTCGCCCAAATCTCCCGGCGCACCTAACCCACCCTTGTTTTTAGACCGTCTGGTGAGCCGTCGCCAAGACCTGTTTCAGCGTAAGGGCTACAAAAGCGCCGTCACTCACCAGTCTTAAGTCTTTGGTTAAGCGGACATTTTCGGCAGTGCAAAACTCGGATGCAGAGTGTCTGCTTCATGCAGGTGGGTTTGGAAAATTACGGGAAATTTTTCCAAACTGTCGGTGATGTGGTTAGAGGCGGTCATGCCCAGCCCGCAATGGCTGGCACTTTTCATCAGGTGACTGAGTGCTAAGAGTTTGTCTACATCAGACTGAGCCGCATGTCCAGCACGGATTTTTTCGACGCCCAATTGCAACAGGCGCGTGCCGACGCGACAAGGGGTGCAAAAACCACAGCTTTCGTGTACAAAAAAGTCTGCAAAATTTTGGGTTATTTCCAATAAATCCCGCGTGCTATTGAAAACCATCAACGACCCTGTGGTATTCACGTCTTCGCAGCAAATGCGCCGTTCAAATTCTGCTGGGCGTAGGCACAAGCCGGCGGGTCCGGCGTTTTGTAATAATTGCACATCTTGCGCACCGCACGCCTCCAGCACTTCGCGCACTGTCACACCGTAAGGAAATTCATAAACGCCAGGATGAGCGCAATCGCCGCTGATACTGAGCAATTTAGTCCCTTTGGATGCCACAGTGCCGAGTGCCGCAAAGCGGGCAGCGCCGATATGCAAAGCCTGCGCAGCCAGGGCAAAGGTCTCGACATTGTTGACCACTGTAGGCTTGCCTAGATAGCCTTCGGTCACCGGAAACGGTGGCGGACGCTTGCGCGGTACGCCCCTATGTCCTTCCAGGGATTCAATCAGCGCGACTTCCGCACCGCACACATAAGCGCCCGCGCCCAAGTGAATGGTGATGTCAAAGTTAAAACCCGCCTCGCCGAGAATCTGCTCGCCTAGCAAACCTGCGTCACGGCGGCGTTGTAAAGTGGCGTGCAGGCTGTCTAGCAAATAGCGGTATTCGCCGCGTAAATACAGAAAACCCTGACGTGCGCCTATGATTTTGGCGCACAGCGTCATGCCTTCAAACACCAAATCCGCATAGGCTTGCAACAGCACCCGATCTTTAAAAGTGCCTGGCTCGCCTTCGTCAGCATTGCACACCAGATAGCGCGTATCGGCAGGCGTTTGACGGCATAAGCGCCATTTGCGATCCAGCGGAAAACCCGCGCCGCCGCAGCCGCGAATCGCACATGCCGAGAGTTCATCCAAGGTCGCTTCAGCGCCTTTTTCCTGAAGCCTCTGCAACGCCTGTCCAGGCACAAAGGGCGTCCCCAGCAGCACATCTTTGCGCCTAATGTGGTTTTCCACCCCAAACCAGTCTGCTGGCCATTCCGCCAGAGGCACAGAATGTTCAATCAGTTCAGCCATTTGTGCAATGCGCGAGGCATCCAAGCGCGTCACCGTATAGCCGTTGACCAACGCCGCTGGCGCTTGATCGCTCATCCCAATACAAGAGGTGTTATCAATAAACACCCGCCCGTCGTTGCGCACCTGACCGCGTTGCACCTGTAAACGTTGCAGCAACGCTTGCATCAAGGATTCTTTACCCTGCATGACATCAATAATGTTATTGCTAAAACGTATGTCGTAGTCGCGTGGCGTTTGATTCAGCAAATGATAAAAACTTACCACGCTCTGCACCTCAGCCAGCGACAGTTGCAGAGCGTGGGCAACCTGTGCCTGCGCTTGTGGCGTGATACACTGGCACGCCGCCTGGATTTCGATAAGAATTTGCAACAATTGATGCGGCTGAGACTGGTGGCGTTCCAATACGGAAGCGATAAGGCTAGACATGGTATCCTCCCCAGGATTTGGGTGAAATAGCTATTAAAACCCGTTGGTTACTGGTTTTTTCCAGTTATTGGTTATGTGTTAGAGCAAGATGCTTTAAAATCCCGCTGATAACTGACTGATCTTCTGCTATATCGTACAAATTTTGCTGCCTGATTCACAGCTAAAGTGAGATTTATGAGCTTACTGATGGATGCCTTAAAAAAAGCCGAGCAAGCCAAGCACAACGCTGCTTCGCAGCCTGGCAGCGAGCCGGTGGCAAAACCGCTTGCGCCCTCGTTGGTCATGGAGACGCTCGCAGATGAAGAAGGCTTGCAGCCAACGCCCGAATTACTCAAAGAAGCTGAGCAGGACGCCCAACTTTTAGCCATTCAAGCCGAAACTGCTACCGAAACCGAGCCGCTTAAACGCCAATATGCCTATGAATGGGTAGATGATCTGGATTTGCTTGAAGAAAAAAATCCCTTTGCCATCCCCACTGCGCCAGAATCGCTCGTGCTACCAGAGGAAACTGAGAACTCTTATAAAGGCGAATGGAGCGAAGAATTGCACCTGTTGGATATTCAAGACACGTCCCCGCCAGCCATCAAAGTAACACCGGAGCAGGCTAACACAAATCAGACGCAAGATAATGAAGAGCTAACGTTTTTATTGGAAGACGAAGCCAAAATCAGCGATACCAGCGAGGCAGAACAGCGGTTGCTGGTAGAAACAACACCAACAACCTCCAAAATAACGCACTGGTTAGAAGAAATACCCGAACCCCAGATCGAACCCTCACCTGCCCCGCCATCCGCGCCGCTAGACTGGCTAGACGCCCCCGACGAGTCACCGTCACCTGCTGAATCGTCCGACGCGGCGCACGCACAAGCACGTCTCGCTGCTGCCCACTTGTTACAAGCAGAGCAACACCGGCTGCACAAAAAACCATCCCAAGTCCCTATATTGCTTGGTTTTTTACTACTCATTGGCGCAGTGTTGGGCGGGGCTTATTATGTGTTGAGCAGCAATTTGCTCAGCACTTCTGCATCCTCCTCCTTGCTAACGCCAGAAATGCAGCAAGAAAATCAGAAAATGCAAGCAGAAATGGCAGAAACCGGTTGCAAAACCCTAGGTTGCTTGCGCCAACACCGGCAAGCACAAGAAAAACCAGCCGCCACACAAGCAACAGTCGCAGCAAGCCCGCCGGTTGCTCATGAACCCACTGCTGTCGCGCCAAAGCCGGAAATCAACGCCGTTACCCCAGTAGAAAAACCAAGCCCTCTGCCGCCACAAACAACAGTCGCTGCACCGTCAGCAAAAGTCGTTGCGCCCCCAGCTACTACCGCAGCAACGCCCAGCGCAACAGTCCTGGCGCAGCAAAATGCCCTGGCAGACGTATTAAAACGCGCCACACCCGCCGCAGTGACGCCAAGCACGCCCGCCGAACCCGCAACCCAGCGTCCGCAAGGTAAGTTTTTTGAAGGTTTAACGCGCTACGAACTACAACAATTGGCAGACAAGGGTTTCGTCATCAATCGCCAAGTCGCACCGCCGACTCTACAAACGCAACTCAACGAAGCCTACCAAGCCTACCAAACTGGCAAATTTGCCACTGCCGCTGCTTTGTATCAAAAAGTGCTACAACAGCAGCCCAAAAACCGCGACGCGCTACTTGGCATGGCTGCACTCGCGCAGCAAGACGAGCAGACCGAACCCGCCCGCGCTTATTACGCACAAGTGCTGCAATGGCATCCAGGCGATGCAGTAGCGGAAACTGGCTTATTGAATTTAACCCCAGGTAAACCCGCCGCCGATCAAGAACAGCAATTGCGCGAACGCCTTGCGCAACAACCCAAAGCAGACTGGCTGCATTTCGCGCTAGGCAATCTTTACAGCCGTCAAAACCGCTGGCGCGAAGCCGAAGAAGCCTATTTTCAAGCCTATCACAACGCGCCACAACAACCTGATTATGCCTACAATTTAGCAGTCAGTTTAGAACATTTACAAAAACCACGCTCGGCTCTAGGGTTTTATGAAGAAGCATTGCAGCAGATAGAAAAAGGCGCTAAGGCAAGCTTTGCAACCGAACAGGTACGACAGCGCATTACTCAACTCCGAACAGCCGACTAATCTGCACTCACTTCCCTGAAAAAATGGAGAAGTGGTCAAACCTAGCCGCATAAAAAAACCCGCATTGAGCGGGTTTTTTTATGCGCACGAGCAAGCCGTTTATTCGTGCAAGCCGTTGATGTAAGAAGCGACTGCTTGAGCTTCTGACTCAGACAGGCGAGTAGCAATATCTTGCATCATTTTGCCCTGCGCATCATCTGCGTGATTGCCTGCTTTGAAGCGGTTGAGTTGTGTCAGCACATAAGCTGAATGCTGACCGCCTACACGCGGATAGTTAGCGGCGGGTATTCCCATGCCGCTTGGTCCATGACAAGACATGCAAGCCGGAAGTTTTTTGTCTTTATTGCCACCGCGATACAGTGCTTCACCCGCTTTGACTAAGTCTTCAGCGGCAGCGCCCTGTTGTTGAGCTTGGCTGCTGAAATAGGCGGCTAAATCCAGCATGTCCTGTTCGCTCAAAGCGGCTGCCTGACCATTCATAATAAGGTTTTGGCGTTTTTTGCCGTCTTTGAAAGAAACCAGTTGTTTATACAAGTAACTGGCGTGCTGACCGGCTATTTTGGGGAATACTGCGGTATCTGGTGCGCCCGCGGCGGGGGCTGTGCTGTTGCCGTCCATACCATGACAAGCACCGCACACAGCAGCTTTAGTTTTTCCAGCTTCAAGGTTGCCTTGCATTGCAGCGGCGCTGGTTTGCGCTGCTTCGTTGGCATAGGCGTTACTACCGATTAAAACACAAAGAGCAAGGGTTAATTTTTTCATTGCAGAATCCATTGTTTCAGTCTGACAGAAAACAAACATCCTACTTTACCCTGGCAGGTAAGCGGATGCAATCTTGATTTTTTAGTCAAAAACGGCAGTTCAACCGCCGAGGCTATCCAGTCAACGCGGGCGAAAAAGGTTTTTTCGCCTGAGCGCATTAAGCAGACTATTAATATTGAAGGTTTCTCTAAAAATCTCTGCGGCTCATTTCCAGGCGGCGCAAGTATAACAAAATGCCACAGGATTTTTTGGAGAATTCGCATAAAATCGGCATACTGACACAGCGAATATTATTCCCCAGCCAAAGCCACCTACTGGGTTACTTACCTCAACAAACGTCAAACGCTGGTTAAATTTTATGAGTCAATTACCTACGCCGCCTTATTTGCCCGCAGAATCTCTTAACGTTGCGGCTGTGGTGCGACACGAATGGAAATCGCTGGGTTTTTTTAATCTTTACCGCCTGGTATTGTCGGCGATATTTCTGATTACCTATATCATTAATGTCGCACCGAATTTTTTCGGCACTTATGATCCCAAGCTATACATTAGCGTGGCGATTATTTATCTAAGCTTTGCTGGCTTTAGTGCCTGGAGTATTTATCGCCGCTGGTTGCCATTAAATTTTCAAGTGTTGGGGCAAGGCATTACCGATATTTTGGCGACTACTTTGTTGATGCACGCCAGCGGCGGAGTGGGTAGCGGGCTGGGCATGTTGTTGGTGGTGGCGATAGCGGGTAGCAGTTTGTTGACGGAAGGACGCACCGCGTTTTTTTTCGCGGCATTGGCGAGCTTGGCAGTGTTGGTCGAAGCAGTCTTTGCTGATATGTACAATGTGTTTGCTTCGACCAATTACACCCAAGCCGGCTTGCTGGGTACAGCTTTTTTTGCCACTGCTTTTTTAGCGCATACTTTAGCCCAGCGTATTCGTGCAAACGAGTCTTTGGCGCAGCAACGCGGCGTGCATTTGGAGTATTTATCGCAGCTTAATGAACAAATTGTGCAGCATATTCGTTCCGGTATTTTGGTGGTGGATGCTTTCAATCAAATTCAACTGAGCAATGAAGCCGCTTGGCGTTTTCTGGGCAAAACTAAAGGTACGGAAGGCGCTCAATCATTGCAAAACCTTGCGCCTGATTTGCTCGAACCTGTGATGGAATGGAAACGCGGTCGGCGCTCGGCATCCCATTTGTTTCGCCCCAACCAAGGCGAGGTTGATGTGATTGCCAGTTTTTCTCGCTTACATCGGGGTTATTCTATGAATATCTTGATTTTGCTTGAAGATGCAACGCTCACCACGCAACGGGCGCAACGCTTAAAGCTGGAATCGCTAGGACGCTTGACTGCCAGCATTGCGCACGAAGTGCGCAATCCGCTGGCAGCGATCAGTCAAGCCGGGCAATTATTGCAGGAATCCCCAAAACTGACTGACAATGACACGCATTTGGCGGGCATTATTGTTGAGCATTGTCGGCGCGTGAATACCATTGTAGAAAATGTGTTGCAACTGAGTCGCCAACGTGAACCCAATATGCAAACGCTTGAACTTGCATCCTGGCTAGCGCATTTCATACAGGATTTGCGCTTACAGCGTAGTCTGGAAGAAGGCAGCCTGATCTGTCAAAAGCAACCTGATGTGATTGAAATTTGTTTTGATCCAATACAATTGCATCAGTGTGTATGGAATTTGTGCGAAAATGCCTTGCGTTACAGCAAAGGGACGCCCGCCTTGCAATTTACCAGCGGGCTGTTGGCTGATTCGCAACGCCCTTATTTAGATGTGCAAGATTATGGACCTGGCATGAGTGAAACCGTGTTAAAACAAATCTTTGAACCGTTTTTTACCACAGACCCTCAAGGCACTGGGCTAGGCTTGTATATTGCGCGAGAAATGTGTGCCAATAATCGCGCTACCCTGCATTTACTGCGCAACAGTGCGAATGGTTGCTGTTTTCGTATCAGCTTTAGCGCACCAGATAAACTCGAATCTAGCACCGAATAACATGCAGATGAGACACTTCATTTCCTATAGACTTCAACTATGACTGCTCCCTGTTGTTTAATTGTAGACGATGAATCAGCGATTCTCAGCACATTAAAAATTGGCTTAGAACGCATGGAAATACCTCTGCGTTGTATTACCGCTACAACCATGCAGCAAGCACTAGAATACCTGCAAGAAGAGCGTATTGATATTTGTTTGACCGACATGCGTTTACCCGATGGCGATGGCATGGAATTGATTCAATACATCAACCAGCATCACCCGCAGATACCTGTTGCTATGATTACCGCCTACGGCAACATGGACTCCGCCATCGCCGCACTAAAAAACGGTGCTTTTGATTTCATCAGCAAACCAGTGGATTTACAGCATTTGCGCACAGTTGTCAGTAGCGCCCTGCGCTTGACAGTGAAAAGAAATGCTGATGAACCTAATATGATTGGTACTTCAGAACCCATGCAACTGCTACGCAGGAAAATCCAAAAACTTGCACGCAGCCAAGCGCCTGCTTACATCAGCGGCGAATCCGGCACGGGCAAAGAACTGGTCGCCCGCATGATTCATGCACAGGGTGCCCGTGCCGACAAGGCTTTTGTACCAGTCAATTGCGGTGCGATTTCCCGCGAACTCATGGAAAGTGAATTTTTCGGACATAAAAAAGGCAGCTTTACTGGCGCAGTAGCAGACAAACTGGGCTTATTCCAAGCCGCACAGGGCGGTACTTTGTTTTTAGACGAGATTGCCGATTTGCCCTTAGATATGCAGGTCAAATTATTGCGGGCAATTCAAGAACAACACATACGTCCGGTTGGTGCTCATAAAGAAATTACCGTAGACGTGCGCATTTTAAGTGCTACTCACAAAGATTTAGCGCGACTGGTCAACCAAGGCAAATTTCGCCAAGATTTGTTTTATCGGATTAATGTCATTGAAGTTACAGTGCCACCGCTGCGCGAACGTAGCGAAGACATTCCGCTGTTGGTGGAGCATATTTTAGCGCGATTAGCCCAAAATGCGGTTTTACCTGGCAAGCTACAAGGTGGAAAAATCCCCGAAATCAGCCCAGAAGCCTTAGAAATGCTCAAAAACTACGATTTTCCGGGCAATGTGCGTGAATTAGAAAACATCCTCGAACGCGCCATGACTTTGTGTGAAAACAGCCGCATTATCAGTGATGATTTACAATTGCCATCACTTGGGCAAACTACGTCGAAACTTGCTCTGAGCAGCCAATCCTCCGCCTCGCTCGATCCACTTTTGGATAATATGCAAAAAGAAACCATTTTACAGGCTTTGCGACAAACGAAATGGAATAAAACCCATGCAGCAAAGTTATTAGGCTTAACCTTCAGCACTTTGCGTTATCGCTTAAAAAAATTCAACCTAGAAAAAAGCGCTGAAGAGGAGAAGGACTGAAAAGTCAATTCTTTATACAACCCATTTCGCAAAACCTCATGAATACACCTAGCAATGGCAGAGTCAATAAAGCATGGAAGTAATTCGCAGCCTTAGCCAATTGCGCCCGCAACACCGCGAATGCGTGGCGACCATCGGCAACTTTGATGGCATACATTTAGGTCATCAAGCAGTATTTGCCCGTCTCATTGAACAAGCGCAAAGCCTAAAACTGCCCGCCGTCATCATCAGTTTTGAGCCTCAGCCGCAGGAGTTTTTTGCGCCCGAGCAAGCCCCTTCGCGCCTCACCCGCTTGCGCGAAAAAATCCAGCAATTGCGTGCTTTTCCTTTGCAGCGCCTTCTGTGTCTGCGTTTTAACGCAAGTCTGGCAAATCTCAGTGCCGCAGATTTTATTCAGCAGGTCTTAGTAGAGGGATTGGCGGTACGTTATCTGATTGTCGGCGACGATTTTCGCTTTGGTAAAGGGCGCCAGGGCGATTTCAGCCTGTTGCAAGCCGCCGGACAGCAGCATGGCTTTGCCGTTGAACACACGCCAACTTTCATGCTACAGGGCGGGCGCGTTAGCAGCACCAGAGTGCGCGAGGCACTCAGTCGCGGCAATATGGATGCAGCTAAACGCCTGCTGGGGCGCCCTTACAGCTTAAGCGGGCGCGTGGCACACGGACGACAACTGGGGCGGCAACTGGGTTTTCCCACCGCCAATATCCATTTACACCGCCACAGCGTACCTGTAAGTGGGGTATTTGCCGTCAGCGTTTCCGGCGTTGGCGCACAAGCTTTGCCTGGCGTTGCCAATATTGGTGTGCGCCCAACCTTGGATGGCGCTGGAATGCGTCCCTTGCTGGAAGTGCATTTGTTTGATTTTCAAGCGGATATTTATGGCGCACAGGTGGAGGTGGGATTATTAAAGTGGCTGCGCGGCGAACAAAAATTTTCTTCGCTAGATGCACTTAAAGCGCAAATTCAGCAAGATTCCGCACAAGCTCGCGCCTTTTGGTTAGAAAATAGCCGACAAACTTAGCTTTCTGCGTGATCGCCTTTGCGTCTGAGCACTAACAGGGTGATGTCATCGCGCAAATGTTCGCCTCCCACAAACTGCTCAAAGTCTTGCAGAATGCGCACTTGAATCTGTTTAGCATCTGCCAGTTGCCAATGCCGAGAAACCGACTCGCATAAACGTGTTAAGCCGTACATTTGTCGTGCGCTGTTACGGGCTTCTGTGATGCCGTCGGTGTAGAGCACAATGCCTTCGCCCACTTCCAAATGCAGGGTAATTTCTCCGATAAAGGCGCTGATGTCTTTGGTTAAGCCCACCATAAAGCCTAAATCCAGCGTATCAATGCGTTCTACCTGTCCGCCGACGCAGACTTTAAGCAGTTCTTCGTGTTGCCCGCTGACCCGCACTTGACCATTATGGTAATCGAGCAAAGTCAACGTGAGATTTTTATCGCTGTTCATGCGCTGCACATTGTCAAACACGGCTTCGTTTAATACGCTTAAAAAAATTCGCGGATCAGTCACTTGATTTGCCAGCAAGGTGCGTACTGCCATTTGCACCATGAGCATTACCACGCCGCTTTCTAAACCATGTCCGGTGACATCGCCGATGCCGATTTTCAGTTGCCCATCACGATACAGCACGTCGTAATAATCGCCCCCGACCTCGTCTGCTGGCTGCATGAAACAGGCAATGTCTAAGTCTTCAATGCGGTTAAGTTCGCATTCTTTAGGCTGCAACATTTTTTGTAGCCGTTGGGTGACTTCCAGTTCGGCACTCATGCGTTGGTTTTCTTGGCGCAGGCGTTGGTTGAGCGCCTGAATCTCGCTGTCGCGTTCGGCAATGCCGCTTAACATGCGGTTAAAGCCGTGAATCAAGCGCCCGACTTCATCTTTGCTCTGCGCTTGGGCGCGTAGGCGATAATTGTTTTGCGCTGTCACCTCATCCATTGTGTGCATTAAGTGCAGCACCGGATCAGTGATAATGCGCTGTAAATAGCGTGCGACTACCAGCGTTAAAAGCAGCGCGATGCTGGCAATGATGGCGACCATCTGCACATAACGGCTGAGGCGTTGCTGAATCTCCGTTAAATCCGCCTGTATATAGACAGTGCCGAGAAAACTGTTTTGTACTTCAATGCGCTTAAATATCTTGGCATAAAATTTTTCAAAGAACACTTTATCTTCAATCAGTTGTCCGCTTGGAGGCGAATGGCTATGGCTGGAAGCAAAATAGAGAGTGCTTAAATTATCGCTTTCTGGGTGTGTATTGGTTTGCCCCTCTATCGCTTGATAATGCAGACGAAAATAATGCGCGAAATCAATGCCTTCAGCATCAAATATCCTAGCTTGCATAATGGTAGGTTTGGCAGACAGAGATGCCAGTGTGTCTTCGGCGGCTTGCACATTGCTAAACACCAGTCCGGCGCTGGCATTGGCGCCCATGATGTCTGCCAGGATCAGTAAATCTGCGCTGAGGTTGCGTTGCTGTGCGATTTTTTCGTTGGCAATTAAGCCGCCGGAAATGAGGCTAATCAAAAACAAGTTGCTCAGCAGCATGATGGCGCTGAGCTTGTTTTTGATAGAAAGGTTGCAAAACAGGCGGCGCATTGGCATTAGAAGAGATAACGCAACTCGATAAAGAAGCTACGCCCAGGCAACGGCAAGTCGTTAGGAATTTCTGGCGAGATGGATTCGCGCCGGTCGCTGTCAAGCAGGTTGCGCACGCCGAGCGCAAAATTCCAACGATTGATTTGCGCCTCTTTGTAGCGCAAGGTCATGTCTAGGTTGGTGTAATCGCTCATTAGTTGACGCTTATCTCCCATTGGACGTGCTCTATCTGCGACCCAATTGCCCTGAAGATCGAGATACCAGTTACGCAGCAAGAGCCAATCGGTACGCACATAAGCCGTATGCTGTGGATAATTGCCTATATCCTGCGCATTGGCTTGGCTACGGGCATAGGCATAGTTAAATAACAGGCTGGATTTATTAGACATTTTCCAGCGCACTTCGAGTTCAAAGCCATAGCCATTCTGCGTGCCTTGGTTTTGTATTGCCAGCAAACTGGTGCCCGGCACCGGCAAAAACAGAATTTTGTCTTTGATGTCATAG
The DNA here is from genome assembly GCA_020720115.1 of Thiomargarita sp. GTDB lineage: Bacteria > Pseudomonadota > Gammaproteobacteria > Beggiatoales > Beggiatoaceae > BB31. The sequence goes on from DYPD01000058.1 coordinate 17,488, forward strand.
GAAAAAGCATTCGCGGTCAAATTCAGGCGCTTACCCGCTTGCCAGTCAAATGCCAATTCCCAGGTTTCGATGGTTTCTGGCTTCAAATCGGCGTTGCCGCGATAGACGTTGTTATAGATATAGAGTTCGCGGAATGAGGGCGCACGAAATGCACGTCCGTACAAGAGCTTGCTGCTCAAGGTTGACGTTGTTTGCCACACCAAAGCAGCGCGAGGATTGAGTGTTCGACCAAAATCTGAATACTCGTCGTAACGCAACCCAGTGGTCAACTCCAGCGTATCAGTCGCCGCCCAAGTATCTTGGGTGAAAGCATGGATATTTTCTCTGGCTTTTTCCGGTATGATCACCGCTGGCGTGTCATCCAACACCAGTGCGCCGACATTTGGCGGAATGGGTTTTAAGTCAGCGCCCAAGCCGCGATTGGTGGTATAGGTGGTGTGGTACAAATCTTCGTAGGCGTAACCAGCGCCCATGCGCAACACATGATCACTCCAACCGGTGTACAGGGTATCGAGTTCTAAGCGCGAATAACGCTGATCAAGCTGGTGTGATTGCCACACGCCTTCAGTATAGACCACGCCCTGCGGACGTTGCGGAAAGGGTTGCCGGGTACCAGACGGAAACAGATTGAGATGATGCGACTCGAATTGCCGATCCAGCAGATTGATTTGTGCGCTGACATCCCAGTATTGGGTGAGTGTTGGGTTATGGTAGGTCAGATCAAGGCTATAACGGTTTTCGCTAAGATAGCCGTCAGGATCAAGCGCCAGCACCGGACCTGCGCCAACGCCCAAGTGATCGCGCCCCTGCACGCCAGCCCGCAAGCGCCAATGATCTTTGTTCAAATCCACTCGCGCATCCAACCGCTGCCGTCCGCGTTGCACCGCACCCGGTGCCCGTGAAGCCTGCGTACCTGTCTGCCGGTCTAGGAGTGTTTGTCGATCTATCTCAATGAGTTCATCTGCGCCGTTGGCATTTTGAATTTCCAGTGCTGCCGCGACTTCCATGCCCGCCCACTGCCCGCCGTGCAACACCCAAGCCTCGTAGCTATCCTGGCTGCCAGCGCGTATGCCGGTTTCAGTGCCCTTGATGTCATCCGCTTGCTTAGTAATGAGGTTGATTACGCCAGAAAAAGCATCTGCACCGTACACCGCCGAGCCAGTACCGCGAATAATCTCAATGCGGGCGATATTGTTAAGGGACCAACCGCCCCAAGCCACGCCGCGATTGCCCGCCGTTAAATCCCGCATCGGAATGCCATTGACCAGCATCAGCACTTCAGGATTCGTTACCGAATAAATGCCACGAAAAACATAGATGGGATCGTAAAAAGAATCCCAGGCAACATGCAGTCCTGGTACGGTTTCCAGGATTTCGTCCAAATCATTCGCGCCGCTGGCTTCAATGTCTTGTGCGGTGATCACCGTAGTGACAGCTGGCGCACGCGCCATAGATTGTTCAACGCCCGATGCCACTGTGACTTTGCGCCGCTTGACCAAGCCGTCAAACACATCAAACACGTCATCTAAGCTAATTTCCACTTCTTGCAACGCAGCAAAATCCAAGGATTTTAGGTAATCAATGGTTTCCAGGTCGCTGCCCTGTCTGGGTGCTACATCAGCCGCTTGCATGGAAAAAGGCAGAGCAAACCAAAATAATATCCAAAAGTAGGATTTTTTCATGTTATGTCTCCCTTATCGCGCAACTATGTCAGAAACGCGCAGCAAATTAGCATTAGGCTCTAGCCCAGCTTCGCGTAAAGTCACGGGATCAATGAAAAAACGTACACGGTTATTGCGGATATAAAACTGGATCATGCCGCCTTGTTGCACGAAATTATCCAGATCGCTCACAGTCAAAATGGGATAGGCTTTCGCGGTTTCTAGGATGGCATCTACACGAATATGTGCAGAATCACTGATATAGAGAATTTGACAAGCAGCAATCTGCTCTTGGTTTTGGATGTATGCGGCTCGCACGGGACGCTGATTGAAGGTTTCCCCCACAATCACCAAATCCAGCGCAGTATTGAAAGGATTTTCGCCAAACACGCAAATCTGAAAAGGCGTGTCAGCCGAAGCAAAAGCCGCTGCGGGCCAGGTGATGAATTTGGCATAGCCGTTTAAGAAAACCGCCTTGACTTGAAAAGCACTGGGCGCTGCCCCGCTTATTGAAGACCAGACACAGCCGCCCAACAGCAACAATGCTGCCAATCTGCGTTTCCTCATACCGTCCCTTTGTTGGTATTTATTTGTTCTTATTGGTTTTTGCTTTTTTAACCACATCGGCGTTCTTTTCGCGCTCTATGATTGATTGCTTAATGACAGCCATGAAGGGTGCCAACGGCGCAAACAGACGCACCTAATGTACCCTACCCGGCTTTATAGCAACTCAATTAATCATACCTCAGCCAAACCAGGTTGCAAGCGTAAGCTATTAAAAATTATATCAATATAAGGGACGGCTAAAACACTATTCTTTCCAACCCTCCTCGTCGTCCATTGCATCAAAACGCGAGTTTTCAACAGGCTGCTGACGGCGCAAGGCTTTTGCCAGCCATGCGCTAGGACCGGCACGGAGTTCTTCTTGGATGCCTTGAATTAACTCGGCAATTTCGGCACCGGCGCTGACTTTGACGGGTTGAATGCCTTGAAGCGTCAACTGGCGAATCGCCGAGCCTCCAACCGCTTGGCAGTAAACTGCGGCACAGCCGTCTAATCCGGCGATTTTTTCAACCAGTTTGTTTTCATTACCATCTTGGGCACTGGCTGCAAATTGCAGCACTTCCAGCAATTCGCTGTGTTCTTGATCAATGCCATAGATGGCAAAGGCATCGGCTGCGCCAAAATGCTGGTTGACATGCTGCATGTCGTTGCTGGCAAAGGCAAATCTGAGTAGGGTACTCATGCTGTTCTCCGCGTTAGTGGCGTTGTTGCAAGACGCTATCCGCAGGTGTCTGCGTAAAGCCATGCGCATTCTCCTCGGTGTATTCGGGTTTTTGGGCATACTGCGAGCGGTAAGGTGTGATGCCGTGCATTGCTGAGCTGTGCAATACCAGATTGGCTAATAAAGTTTGGCGCGTGCCCTTGTAGCCAATCCACAGCCTTTGGTAGCCGCCAATGTATTCATATTGTGGAAAACCTGCACGCAAAATCGGCAGCCCTAAACGCTGTGCGGATTCCACCACATGGGAGTTGCCAATCAGCACTTGTGCGTTCTGCGCTTTAGCCTGTTGCTCTAAATCTTCCAAATCACCGATTTTGACTTCGGGAGCAACCACCGCTTCGAGAATGCCGTTATGCACATAAGCAGGCGCAATTGCCGCCACCACTTCGGCGCCCATGTCTTTAAGCAAATGGCTAAAACAGTAGAGTTCATCGGGATCGGCGGCAATTCCCACGCGCAACTGTCCCAGCATGAAATGTGTGTCTAGCATGGCATCTTGAAGCTGGCTGCGTTGGCGCTCAAATTTAGCGGGCACTGGATTGCCCGAAATTTCTTGCAAAATCATCAAGAAATGGTCAAACGCCGCCAGTCCCATCAGGCTGTTAAAACGATAATCCGGCACGCCGGTGCGTTGTTGCAAAATATCAGCGGCTTTACCCATCGAAGCGCCAACCACGAGCGTGGCTTTTGCCTGCCCTAGCGTGGCAAATTCACTCACCGGCAAACCGCCAATGGTCAGCGGGTTAAAGCTATCCTCTGTCACATGCCCGTCTAGCGCATCACCGACATCCGGCACCAGCACCGGACGCAAGTCAAAGGCTTCTAGGGTTTCTTTCAGTAATTCCACATCGCTCGGCGTCAAGGACGCGCCAACTAACAGATTCACCTGGCGCGAACGCTGCCCAACCACGGGCGCTGCCGAAGTATCAGGCACCAGCGTTTCCAACATCGCCTGCACTGCCAGCGCATAACCGGTTTCCAAGCAGCCTTTGTAATCTGGCGTATTGACTGCCACTACAGCGGTTTGCGCGAACTCTGGATAGTGGCTGCGAAACAGATGCACCACGCGGTGAATGTCTGTGCCCTGGGTTTCCGATAAACCCGTTGTCACCACACCAATGAGCGCCGGCTTGGATTTTTCTGCCAGCACGCGCAAGCCTTCTAACAGATTTTCGTCGGAATTCATGATGGTTGTAACCTGATCCAGCGCCGTAGTTTGCAACGGAATAGGTTCGCGGAAGTGACGCACAAAAAACACCTTGCCAAAGGCAGTGCAGCCCTGCGAGCCATGCAGCATCGGCATACTTTGATAAATCCCTAAAAATGCCAAAGCCGCGCCTATAGGTTGGCTAGATTTCAGCGGGCTGACAGACAGCGCCTTATTGCGTTTGAGGATCATGTGTGGGTTCTCCAAAACCTTAAAAAGTGTTTGAGCGCCACAGCAAGCCCTATTCCAATCGCCAACAGACTGATTAAACAGGAATTACTGAGCCTGTGCGCGGGATTTGTAAGAAACACGACAAGGCTGTTGTGCGCTGGTTCACGCGCACGCATAAAAAAACCCCGCAGGTCATACCTGCGGGGTTTGGCGCTTTTGGCACTGTCATTTGCTACGACAGCGCATGTTTGCCTATCAGTTATTTTAATCTTTAGCGTTTTTTACTGTTTTATTCACGTTTTCCATGCTTTTTTCTACGCCTTTTTCTACCCAGCCAGAGAGTTCGCTACGGGTTTGCATCAGCACATCCATCGTTTGCCGCGCATTTTCTAACATTTTGCCACTGAACTCTTGTGCTAATTTTGCTTGGCTACTGATGACATCTTGCACATTTTGCGCGTCTTTCATGGTGTCTAATTGTTGGCTAACCCCTTCCATGTAAGCGTTAATCACGCTCATTTGGCGCTCAGTCAGTTTAGTCATCACTGTGGTATTGATCTCACCCAGTTGCTTGATGGATTCCATCACGCTCTGGTTGGCTTCTGCCCATTGTTTCATTAACTCATTGGTTTGCATGAAGATACTCCGGTTGTGAAATGCCTTAAGGGGGAGTTCGGTACAGGCGTTCGTGGCGCTGATTACCGATACTTTTCAAGTATAAAATACTTCTTTGTGCGTTGCACAAGAATATCTACAACAACGCTGGTACAGAAACCCCGCGTTTTTTGGCTAACACCAAAATTTACACGCGGCGGTATCCTAGTTGAGTGAGGGTATACACATCATTTTCCACTTTGTGTAACTTGTTTTTTGCTTTCGGCTAAGACGCAGGGCGGATTAAGAGGTGCGTCTGGCTTGTGCTGCTTGTGCTGAACGTTTACAAGATTTAGGTTATTTTAATTTACACCGATTTAATGGCATACAGACTGCTTCAAGAGGCAGCGAGTAGAAGACGAGAACAACTTAAAAAGAGTGCAAGTAAGCACGGAAGGTTGCCTACAGCGCGTAATCAGGCTTTATGTAATTGGAGTCTATATGTGACAAATGTGGAAAAAACGAAACTGACCTTGAAAGAATGTTTAATTCTTTATCGCGTGCGTTGGCAAATTGAATTACTCTTTAAGTTATGGAAAACACACAGTCAGATAGACCAATCGCTTAGTCGTAAGAGTTATCGAATACTGTGCGAGATTTACATTAAATTATTAGTTGTATTAATCTAGCATTGGATATTAGACATTATCGGAAAATATCGTTCTTTATACATCGCTCAATCAAAAAAAGGA
>DYPD01000059.1 GCA_020720115.1 Thiomargarita sp.
ATTTTTATTTGGTATGAAACAAAGCACAGCCAATGAGTTGATTCATGATTTAAGTTAAGAGTGTTGTAGAAAATAGTCGTTCAATAAAATATAAGCTATCGTCCCGATAAATGATAAACGATAAACGATAAACGATAAAGAGGACGCTTCCCTTTTTTTGAAAAGAAGGCTTTTATATTTGGAGTCTAAGCAATGAATCAACAAAAGCTATTACAAGATGTTGCATCTTTACCGCCACTTGCGCAACAAGAAGCGATTGATTTCATCGCGTTTTTAAAATAATGCTATATCCGAAAGCCAATGTCGAAAACTAAGCTATCGTCAATAGAAACCGAGCCTTTCATTGGTATTAAGCGCGTCCCCGAAGTCGCCGCCGGCTACCCCGACCGCATCCTGCCGATAGACGAAAAAGCCGCCAAAGAACTGCAAAAATGCACCTTAACCAACCTCTACAACCAACGCCCCGCCTGGCTTGCCCACGCACACCAAAAACTTGATGCCGCTGTCGCCGCCGCCTATGGTTGGGAAACCGATTTACCCGACGACGAAATCCTGCGCCGCCTGCTGGCGTTGAATTTGGACAGGTGTGCTAAAGCCTAGTTTCGCACATGCCAAACTTGGGTTTGGCATTTCTAAGCCTCTCCTTGCACCGCTGCTTGATTGAGAATTTGCATATTTTCATCGCCCATGGCTAAAGCGTAAATCTGGTGTTTGCTTAAGTAATTAACCTTGTCTTCTGGGATGTTGAGCGAAGCAAAAATTGGCACTAAATGCTTGTCTGCATATTCAGGGAAATAGTCGGTAAATTCTGCCAATACCTCTATAAAGCCGTTGATGTAGTCAATGCGCACCGTGCATTTGGTTTCATTCAGCAGGACGTGTTGACCACAAACCACAATGACATCAAATTCGCGTGAGCGTGATGGGTCTTTTTTGTTGCGCACCGTGCGTCTTAGCATGAAATCGTCAATTTCTCCACCAAATAGTTCTTTAGCAATGCGTGGTAGATTGGGCGCAACAATATCTTCTACCAATGTTCCCATTTTGTTTGCCAGTTCGCCCCATTGTTTGTTCATTTGCTTAAGTTCTTCGCGGGTGCGGCGGTGGTCTTCTGCGACACGTTGCCAATATTTTTCAGCACGTTTGCGATCTTCTTCGGCACATTGTTGGTGTTCTTCAGCGCGTTTACGGTCTTCTTCAACACGTTGTTTACGGTCTTCTTCAGCGCGTTTACGATTTTCTTCGGCGCGTTTTTCATTGCGTGAGATGAGCGCAACCAGTTCGGTTAAAATCTTTTCTTGACGACGTTGGGCTTTATCGCTTTCGATAATCATCCGTCCTAACATGACTTCAATGGTGTCAATACGTTCTTCATAGTCGTGCATTGCTTTCCTCGCATGATTTTAATGTTGAGCCATATTGCCCAGGGCACGCCCTGGGTAGATTTAGAGGGTTGATTAGAGTTTAGCCTTGAAAGCCCGCGAAGGCGGCATTTGGATGCTGGACAAATGCCGAAGTAAAAGCGGCATTTTAATCAGCTATTTAGGCTTTGCGTTGCGCGAAATCCTGCATAAAGCTGATGAGTGCTTGCACCCCTTCTTCTGGCATGGCGTTGTAGATGCTGGCACGCATTCCGCCGACTGAGCGGTGTCCTTTGAGCGTGAGCAAACCGGCGGCTTTTGCTTCTTTTAGAAATACGTCATCCAATTCGCTGTTAGCCAAGGTGAAAGGCACGTTCATCCATGAGCGGTAACGCGGGTCTACTGGGTTGCTGTAGAAATCGGATTGATCTATGGCGGCATACAGGGCTTCGGCTTTACGCTGATTAATTTCAGCCATTGCGCTTAAGCCGCCTTGTTGTTTCAGCCATTGAAACACTAATCCGGCTAAGTACCAGGTGTAGGTGGGCGGCGTGTTGTACATGGATTCGGCTTCTGCGTGGATTTTGTAGTTGAACATGGAGGGTGTGTGCGGCAGGGCTTCGCCGATTAAGTCTTCGCGGATAATGACGATTGCCATGCCAGCGGGACCTATGTTTTTTTGGGCACCTGCGTAAATTACACCGAATTTAGCGACATCCAATGGACGCGATAAAATGGTGGAGGACATGTCTGCTACTAGCGGCACGTCGCTAGCGTTGGGGATGTCTTGAAATTCTAAGCCGCCAATGGTTTCATTCGGTGTGTAGTGTAAATAAGCGGCGTCGGGGTTGAGTTGCCAGGTATCTTGGTCGGGAATGGTGCAGAAATTTTGTGCGGCGGAAGTCGCTACGACATTCACTTGGCAGTAGCGTTTGGCTTCGCTGATGGCTTTTTTTGACCATTCGCCGGTGTTGAGGTAGTCAGCAGAGGTTTTGCCGCGCAATAAATTGAGCGGTAGCATGGCAAACTGGCTAGAGGCGCCACCCTGTAAAAACAATACCTTATAGTTAGCCGGAATCGCCAGCAATTCGCGTAAATCCGCTTCAGCTTGGGCGGCGATAGACATAAACTCTTTACCACGATGGCTCATTTCCATGACATTCATGCCGCTGCCATGCCAATCGAGCATTTCTGCTTGGGCTTGTTGTAAAACCGCAGTAGGCACAGCGGCGGGACCGGCGCTAAAATTGTAAGCTCTTGACATAAATAAAATCCTTGTGATGTTTTTAGACACGCTGCGCTGGGCAGTTGTAAATGCAGGCAAAATTGTACTCTAGCTGACCATTTTTACCAGCAAAGCGATTTTCGACAGCACCAGCCGATCCCCGTCTTGCACGGCATAGCTTTGTCCAGGCGTGAGAGGATGCTGATTGAGAAAGCTGGGATTGGTGAAGGCGCGTTGAAATGCCTGCTGATCTAAAGGCGTGATGTACCACCGCTGTTCCTGATAGGTAAAGCGGGCATGTTGGCGATGCACAAATTCGCAGCCTTCCAGCGTAGCGGGCAGTTGAATTTGCGCACTGCTGCTGCTGTGCGCTTGTCCAATAACCCAGCCAGGCTTGACCGTGAAAATCTGCGCGTTTTGTTCCACATGCAGGTAAAATGCGCTGGCGCTGGTAGCAGTAGTCTCGGTGGCAAGCAGTGGCGCTGCTTTGGATACGGCGTTTTCCATCGCTATGAAATGCCCGCAAGTGCTACACAGGTTTTCGTACTCGGGGTTTTCGTGTCCACAATGAGGACAGATTTTGATAAATTCTGTCATGCGATCCAGCTTTAAGTGAAAATTTTAAGGAATAAAGGCAGGCTATTATATGGATAATCGGGATTCTTATCGGCAAATGTTAGCAGCAGTACAAGCGTTTCATGATAAACATGACTTCAAAAACACGGGCGGCGAAGAATTGACTTATCGCATTGCTTTGATGGCGGAAGAGTTAGGCGAAATGTCTGCCTGTGTCACCAAAGGTAAGGCGGTTGCTGATTTAGCGGAGGAAACCGCAGATTTGTTAATCTTGCTCATCGGCACCGCGATTGCGGCTGATTTTGACTTGCGGCAAGCTTTCTGGAATAAAATGGCAAAATTGGATCAGCGCAGCTCGCGCATGATTGATGGACGCATCCGTGTATCCGAGTTCCGCGAACTTTGATATACTGACCGAGCTTCAAGTCCGGGCATCCCTGTTTATAAAGCCTGTTTTTATTCGCAAATAGCCTTATTTGCTGGTTTGCAACACCTCAACCCACAACCACAGCTAACCCCACCTTCTGCCCTTTAGCCATGAAATTAGTCATTCTTGATCGTGATGGTGTTATTAATCAGGACTCTGATCAGTTCATTAAGTCACCCGACGAGTGGAAACCTATTGTGGGTAGCTTGGAAGCTATTACGCGCTTGACCCAAGCCAAATACCGTGTGGTGGTTGCTTCCAATCAATCGGGTTTAGCGCGTGGTTTATTCAATATTGATAATCTGAATCAAATTCACGACAAAATGCATCGTAGTTTGGCAGAATTAGGCGGTTATGTGGACGCCGTGTTTTTTTGTCCCCATGCGCCTAAAGCCGCTTGCACCTGCCGCAAACCCAAGCCGGGTCTATTTGTTGACATTGCGACTCGTCTGGGTATTCAATTAACGGGTATTCCAGCAGTCGGGGATGCTTTGCGCGATTTGCAGGCAGCAGCGGCAGCCGGGGCTAAACCCGTGTTAGTGCGCACGGGCAAGGGCGAGAAAACGGCAGACAGCTTAGCTGAAAATGGCTTGGCGCATGTGCCTGTTTATGCCGATCTCGCGGCTTTTGTGGACGCCTTGTTGCAAGACCAATTGGCTTAAAAAATAACCTGTTAAAAGCCGAGCACAAAGCCTTTTAGGAAAGATTGTCTGTACTAACTGAATGCAGATAGGTAAACTTGCGTTGCCTCGAAAACAGTAGAGGTTTAACGAACAGATAGGCATGTGATGGCGTGCCGTATTTAGGCAAACAAAAAAACAATGTTGATTTTTAAGGAGACTAAGCGTATGGCTGAGCTGTTTTCTGATGGATGGATGAAAGCCTTTATGAATGAATGGAACAATGAATCAGAATTATCTGGTGAATTGGAGAAGATTGGTTTCAACAGCGTTATTACCTACGGCTTTGCTGGAGAAGAGCAGCCTAAAGGTGTAATCACTATAGAAAATGGTCGCGTTGTTTCTGCTGGCGCTTATAACGGCGAAACCCCAAACTGGGATTTACGCGCTTCTGAAGATAGCTGGCAGAAATGGATAGACAAAGGTCTAGGCATGGTAGGGCTGGGTACCGCTTATGCGATGGGTAAGCTGAAATTCAAAGTCGGTGACTATGGCGCTATGATTAAAGACCCCCGCATGGCAGGACCTTTTATTAAAAGTTTTAATGTGATGGGACGTGTGTCCGCTTAACCACATAAAACGCCCATCCGCATTTGTGGGGTGGGCGCTCAATAATAACAAAACACCACTGTTTCTCTATATCTTGCACTGCACTCAAAACCAAACGTAAACAGCATCCACCTGGGACATGAAAACTATGCAGATTCTCACTCAGCAATTAAGAAAACTTAATTTCATGGTTTTAATGGCTACCATGCTAACGGTTTTCCCTATTGGTTTCTCGCTTGCGCAAACCAGCGGTTCTGCCAGTAGTTCTGGGAGCTATGTCGTGCAGGCTCGCCCGATTCTCACCGCCGTCACTTTGGGGGGCACTGTTATACCTACTAAAGAAATAACGCTTTCAGCACAGTTACCTGGGCGTGTAGAGCTTATCGCAGGAGAAGAAGGGGATTCATTTAAAAAAGATAACGTATTGGTTGCCCTAAATACCGAAGAGCTGCTAGCACAACGCCGTGCAGCCACTGCTGAATGGGCAAATGCTGATGCGACTTTGCGCAAAGCTGGCATAGATTACCAGCGCGAAATATTTTCCCCTAATTCATTAAAAAGTAAGGCGCCTGGCGGTATGGGAATGCCATTCATGTTTGATGATATGTTTACTGAGCCCATGTCTGACATGATAGGACACAGCGATTCGCGTGTGGATCGTAGTGCCACTTTGCACGGCTATTCCATTCAAATAGAACAGGCACGCAATTCATTAATCAGTGCCCGCTCCCAAATTGAAGCCTTGGATGCTAAATTGCGTGATGCACGCGGTTTAGCACCTTTTGATGGCGTCATCATTAAAAAATTGGTAGAAGTCGGCGACACAGTGCAACCTGGACAACACTTATTACAATTTGCTGATACCAATGCCTTGCAGATTCAACTAGAAGTGCCCGCCCGCTTAGTACCTGGTCTACAGGTTGGTATGGTGGTTCCCGCAAAATTAGACGTTGGTGGTTGGGTGCAAGTGCGCGTTGCACAAATTTTTCCCATTGCCGACCCAGATCGTCACACTGTAACAGTAAAATTTGATTTACCCGTCAATACCCTGACAGGAGCTGGACAATACGCACAAGTAGAAATTCAAGACGTTAATTCTCCTGCCAAATATCTACCTGTAATACCTACCGCTGCGCTCGTTTGGCGTGGCAGCCTACCTGGCGTTTATGTGCTGAATAATAACCGGCGGGAATTACGCTTGTTACGTTTAGGCAACACCTATGGTTCAGAAGTGACCGTGTTGAGCGGACTAAAAGCAGGGGAAACCATTGAACTGAATCCGCAGCCTGGCATGAGTTCCGGTTGGATTAACCCGCCACAGAACGAAAACAAATAAAGTCGCTTGTATATAACCCACTGAAATGCACTCTTTACGCGCGAATCTTACCCATGTCAGAAGAAAAAATCCCTCTTACCACCCCCTCCGCCAAGAATGATGCTCCGGCGTTAGGTATCGCCGGAAGCATGGCAGAAGCCTTTGTTCATTCTCCCTTATCCCCGCTCTTTTTTATTGCGATGCTAGCGACAGGGATTGTTGGTCTGATCCTCACGCCGCGTCAGGAAGACCCGCAAATCTCCGTGCCTATGGCAGACATCTTCGTGCGCTATCCAGGCGCTTCTGCAGAAGAAGTCGGTAGTCTAGCAATTGAACCACTGCAACGCATTATGAGTGAAATCCCAGCAGTTGAGCATGTTTATGCGGCGGTTGAACGCGGGCAAGGCATGGTGACAGTGCGCTTTAAGGTCGGCGAAGAACTGGAAAAATCCATTTTCAAAGTACATGACAAACTGGCTGCTTATAAAGACATGGCACCTCCAGGGGTTTCTGAACCTATTGTGAAACCGAAAGGAATTGATGATGTTCCGGTTGTCACCTTAACCTTATGGTCAGAAGATGTTGATGATGGAAACCTGCGCACTTTGGCATTTGATGTATTACAAGACCTAAAAGAAATTCCTAATACTGGACAAGGTTTTGTAGTTGGCGGACGTACGGAAGAAATGCGTGTGGAGATTATGCCAGAGCGTTTATCGGGTTTCGGAATCAGCCTCGATCAAGTTGCCAACACCGTTCGCACCGCTAACAGCGAAATTAGTGCTGGCACAATGGAAAGCGGAGATACGCATTTCACCGTATACAGCGGCACTTTTCTGCGTAATGCCAATGACTTAGGACGCTTAGTTGTTGGTTTGCACAACAACATGCCCGTCTATGTACGGGATGTGGCAAAAGTATTTCAGGGTCCAGAAGAAGTAAAACAGATGGTTTCTTATTACACAGGGGCAGCTTATAGGCATGATGAATTCAAAAAGACTGGTATTCAATCCACAGTGACTGCGGCAGCTGCGCCCGCAGTAACTATTGCATTAGCAAAAAAGATTGGAACTAATGGTGTTACTGTTGCCAATGATATTTTGCATAAACTAGAACAATTAAAAGGTCGTGTCATTCCTGATAATGTTCATGTAGAAATAACCCGTAACTATGGTCAAACAGCTAATGACAAAGTCAATGATCTTATCAAAAAACTTTTCATAGCAACTGGTGCTGTCACTCTGTTAGTTTGGTATTTCCTCGGCTGGCGTCCAGCGGTGGTTGTAACTATGGTGATTCCAGTAGTACTGCTGATCACCGTGTTTTCAGCTTTTGTGATGGGTTTCACTATTGACCGAGTTAGTTTATTTGCCTTGATTTTTGCTATCGGTATTTTAGTAGATGACGCTATTGTAGTAATTGAAAACATCTACCGACGTTGGTTATTAAAAGGTAGTATTGACACAGACACCGTCATTGATGCCGTGCGTGAAGTAGGTAATCCAACGATTCTCGCTACCTTTACTGTAGTAGCAGCCTTGCTGCCTATGGGATTTGTGCGCGGTATGATGGGTCCGTATATGATGCCCATTCCAGTATTAGGTTCTGTAGCAATGGTTTTTTCTTTATTTGCAGCTTTTGTTTTTACTCCCTGGTTAGCAATGCGTGAACGCTTGCGTCCCTCAATGCAAGTATTGCATAACGCGGAGAAGAAAGAGCATGAAACAAACGAAAAACTGGAAAAATTTTTTCGTCGGTTGCTGACCCCGTTGCTCTTGGATAAAGTAAAAGGTGGATTATTTTTTATTGGATTAATAGTCGCTTTCTTTATTGCGATTTCAATGTTTTATTTTCGTGGCGTAGAAGTCAAAATGTTGCCATTGGATAATAAGCCAGAATTCAATATTTTCATTAATATGCCCGAAGGCACAGCATTGCCTGTCACTGCTAACATGACCCACCAAATTGCAGAAAAATTGCGGGAACTGCCAGAAGTCACCGCCTTGCAAACCTATGTGGGTACTTCTCAGCCTTTTGATTTTAATGGCATGGTGCGCCATTATTATTTGCGTGCTAAACCTTGGGAAGCTGATATACATGTGCAATTAACCCATAAGAAAGATCGAAAACACAGCAGCCACCAAATTGCCACTGAAGCTCGCCGCATGATTAAAGAATTGACAGAAAATTCTCCTGTCAAAGTTGCTGTAGTGGAAATGCCACCAGGACCGCCAGTTCTGCAATCCATTGTTGCCGAAGTCTATGGACCCGACGATGCTACGCGCCGAGCAGTAGCGCAAAAACTCACTGAGGCTTTTGATCAATCAGAAATCGTTGATGATGTTGATAATTACATGTCTGAAGCGCACGCAGTTTGGCATTTTGAAGTGGACACAGAAAAAGCTGTGCGGCGTGGAATTTCAGTTGACAGCATTAATCGTAGCTTATCTATGGCTATGGGTAATTATCGTTTAGGGGATGTTAAGCAGGGTAAGGTTTTAGAACCTACTTTCATGGTTATCCAAGCGCCGTTGGAAATACGCTCTCAACTCAGCCGTTTATATGACTTACCTATTCCAACAATGGATGGTAGTGGTATTGTTCCTTTGGCAGAACTGGGACGTTTTGTTAATAAAGCGGAAGATCAAATGATTTTTTATAAGGATTTGCGGCGTATTGAATATGTGGTAGGTGATTCTGTTGGCATTTATCTGGGCAATAACGATTACCGCTTGGCTTCTCCTATTTATGGCATGTTGGAAATCGCTGATTTGCTAAAAGGTTATACAACGCCAGATGGTGTTGTGCTAAGTGGCAATTATCTAGGACCTCCTAATATAGATGGGCGCTCTGGTTTTGAATGGACAGGTGAATGGACTGTTACTTACGAGACCTTCCGTGATATGGGATTGGCTTTCGCTGTTGCTCTAGTTTTGATTTATCTCCTAGTGGTTTGGTTGTTTGGTAATTTTTTAATTCCAGCCATCATTATGGCGCCTATTCCTTTAACCCTACTAGGTATTATTCCTGGACATTGGTTATTTGATGCAGAATTTACGGCAACGTCTATGATTGGCTGGATTGCTTTAGCTGGGATCATTGTGCGTAACTCCATTTTGTTGGTGGATTATTCAATTCACGAAGTCAGTCGTGGCGTTGCTATTGAAGATGCAGTTGTGTTGGCATGTAAAACCCGTACTCGTCCCATTATGATCACAGCATTGGCATTGGTGGGGGGCTCAAGCGTGATTCTGTTTGATCCTATATTCCAAGGCATGGCAATTTCCTTGCTTTTTGGTGTTCTAGTTTCTACTGTATTGACTTTGGTGGTGATTCCCCTTGGTTGCATGAGTGCAGGTACAGCAGCTCTACTCAGTGGTAGCACGCCTCCTCCTGGTGGTGCATCTAGTGGCAACGGTGGTAGCACACTTCATCTCACTTTGCCAACAAATGCAGATTCTTCGCAGACAAAAGCAAGTGCTAACGCCGTTAAGAGTGAGACTCTGAGCGATAAGGTTGGTAAGCTATTCAGTAAAGCAAAAGAGTTTGCTACGTTATTCTTCTATTTAGTAAGAGCGGCTTTTATTATGGCATTTATTGGACTGAAAGGATTGTGGCATAAAGCTTCATCAGCACTTTTCAAGAAATCTCATGCGTCACCCAAAAGTTCTGCTCCTAGAACAACAGATTCATCCACAGAGGCTTTCAATGCTGCCCACCATACGCAACCGCAACCAGTAATGCCAACGCAGACTACTGTAGATATAAAGGCAACAACCCCTTCAGCTACAGGAAATGCTACACTTGCTTCCACGCCTCCTCCAAAAACAGTGAAGACGACTATCAAAAGAACCCATTCAATGGGAAATCGAGCCAGCCGAGGTGTGCGCTTAGATTCTGATAATGACGCAAATAATCCTCCACCCTCTATGTGAATAAGGCTTTTGAGTATAAGAAGCTTCTTCATATTAGATAAATAAAGCTTTTAGGCTATTGCCTATTTGTAAGCAACTGTTAAAATTTGCTATTACTTCCATGTGTTTAGCCGTATTGGAGATAACCAATGAGTGAAACCATCGTCTATGTAACAGACGAAACTTTTGATGCAGAAGTTTTGCATTCTGAAAAACCTGTGCTGGTTGATTACTGGGCAGAATGGTGTGGTCCTTGCAAAATGATTGCACCGGTTTTAGATGAAATTGCTCCAGAATATGCCGATAAATTAAAGATCGCCAAGTTGAATATTGATGAAAGCCCTTCAACTCCAGCTAAATATGGAATTCGCGGCATTCCTACCCTAGTGCTATTCAAAAATGGGCAAGTAGAAGCCACAAAAGTAGGCGCGGTTTCTAAATCTCAATTAGCCGCATTTATTGATAGTAATATTTGACGATCCTTTAGTGTTGTTACTTAATACTGCATCCGCTGCCCTGGTTTTCTATACCGCAAATTTCCAAAAAACATTCTGGAAATTTGCGCAAGTCAAGCTACTATAAAAACATCAACTCGACCACTTTATAGCATTTCACCTCTTGTGTTTACAACAGATGAGCGTGTTGCTATTACCTTAGCTTGCTTAGAGTTCTCCATTTTCCTATTCCTCAAAACAACCTCTGCTTTTTGTCCATAGCGTTGCACAACGCCGGAAGTCTCCATGAATCTCACAGAACTGAAAAAACGTAATGCCACTGAACTCAACCAACTCGCGCAAGAGCTTAACCTTGAAGGCACGGCACGTTCGCGCAAGCAAGATATTATTTTTGCTTTATTGAAAGCGCACGCCAAAAAAGGTGAAGACATTTTTGGTGATGGTGTCCTAGAGATATTGCAAGATGGTTTTGGTTTTTTGCGTTCCGGTGATAGTTCTTATCTAGCAGGACCTGATGACATTTATGTCTCTCCCAGTCAAATAAGACGCTTTAATTTACGCACAGGCGATACAGTAGCAGGAAAAATCCGTCCTCCCAAAGAAGGCGAACGCTATTTTGCATTATTGAAAGTCAGCGAAATTAATTTTGAAGCACCAGAGAACACTAAAAATAAAGTTTTATTTGAAAACCTTACCCCCTTATTTGCCAACAAACGCTTTCAATTAGAATTAGGCAATGGTTCAACCGAAGATTTAACCCCCCGTATCATTGATTTAATTGCTCCTATTGGTAAGGGACAACGTGGTTTAATTGTTTCTCCGCCTAAATCGGGAAAAACCATGATGCTGCAAAACATCGCACAATCTATTGCGCTGAATCATCCTGATTCCTATTTGATTGTATTATTAATTGATGAACGCCCAGAAGAAGTGACCGAAATGGAGCGTTCTGTGCGGGGAGAAGTGATTTCCAGCACCTTTGACGAACCTGCGGCTCGTCATGTTCAGGTTGCAGAAATGGTTATTGAAAAAGCCAAGCGTCTGGTTGAACATAAAATGGATGTGGTCATTTTACTAGATTCCATTACCCGTTTAGCACGCGCCTACAACACGGTAGTCCCTTCCTCTGGCAAGGTATTAACGGGTGGCGTAGATGCTAACGCCTTACAACGTCCTAAACGTTTTTTTGGCGCAGCGCGTAATATAGAAGAAGGCGGTAGCTTAACTATCATTGCAACGGCGTTAATTGACACGGGTTCGCGCATGGATGATGTGATTTATGAAGAATTTAAAGGCACGGGCAATAATGAAATCCACCTAGATCGAAAGATTGCAGAAAAACGTATCTATCCTGCAATTAACATCAATCGTTCAGGTACGCGCCGCGAAGAATTACTCATTACACCCGAAGAATTGCAAAAAACCTGGATTTTGCGTAAATTGCTGCAACCTATGGAAGAATTAACTGCAATGGAATTCATTTTAGAGCGTCTTAAAAACACTAAAACCAATGCAGAATTTTTTGATGCCATGAAACGCTAATTCAGCATAGACATAAAGCGTAAGCGTTTTATATAAAAAACGCTCTTACATCTTCTGTATTTTTGCAGTTTATTGTTATTGATATAGCTTATTGCAAGCTAATGAAGCCGCAGCATTGAAATAGAAAAATGAAAACCACTGCATGCATTTACCAGGGAAACTGCCAAGAGCAATTAAAGCTGCTTGCGAATGATTCTGTGGATTTAATAGTAACTTCGCCTCCCTACGCTGATCAAAGAAAGAGCACTTACGGCGGTATTCATCCTGATAATTATGTTGCTTGGTTTTTACCAATTTCTGCACAGCTTCTAAGGGTGCTCAAACCTTCTGGTACTTTTATTCTCAATATCAAAGAAAAAGTCGTCAATGGCGAGCGTAGCACTTATGTACTTGAATTAATTTTAGAAATGCGTAAACAAGGGTGGCTATGGACAGAGGAATTTATCTGGCACAAAAAGAATTGCTATCCGGGTAAGTGGCCAAATCGTTTTCGTGACGCTTGGGAAAGATTATTGCAGTTCAATAAAAGCCGCAAATTCAATATGTACCAGGAAGAAGTCATGGTGCCTATGGGTGACTGGGCGAATGCTAGATTAAAAAATCTCTCTAAAACTGACAAAGTCCGCGACATTTCAAAAGTTGGTAGTGGTTTTGGCAAGAATATCTCTAATTGGTTAAGCCGTGACAAGGCTTATCCGACCAATGTTTTGCATTTAGCAACTGAATGCAATAACAAAAATCATAGCGCCGCCTTTCCTGAAGGTTTGCCGGAATGGTTTATCCGTTTATTTACTCAAGAGCAAGATAGCGTACTTGATCCTTTTATGGGTTCAGGAACAACCTTGATTGTGGCACAACGCATGAACCGCCATACTGTAGGTATTGAAATCTTACCTGAATATTATGAAATGGTTAATGCTGCTTTATTGCCAGCTAATTTGTCCTTGTTTGACATAGAGCTAGGTCATGAACTCCCTAAATCTGAATCATGTGTTTGACTACATCGAGCAAAATATTGAAACTTTTCATGCCAAGCGTATTGAGCATCTTAGCACATTAAAATTAACGCAGATTCTTAAACGTAAAAATCCTTACTTATTCAAAGCAAAATATTTTCTAAGTTCTGAACAAATTGTAAAAGCATTAGTTGATGCGCACTTGTCTTCGCGGGAAGAAACGATTTTTGGGGATTGGCTAGAAAGTTTGGCGATTTTCATTAATAGCAAAGTATATGGCGGGCGCAAATCTGGCATTACAGGCATAGACTTAGAATTTGATGTAGACAATAAACGCTATATTGTAGCAATTAAATCTGGTGCTAATTGGGGAAATAGTTCGCAAATCAAAAAAATGCGTACCGATTTTAGAACTGCAATTAAAACCTTAAGAACCAGCCAATCGCAGTTAAATGTCATCGCAATCAATGGCTGCTGCTACGGAAAAGATAACAAACCTGATAAAGGCGATTACTTTAAATATTGCGGACAGGAATTTTGGCAATTTATTTCCGGCAATCCTGAGTTATTCATTCAAATCATTGAACCCCTTGGGCATCAGGCGCAACCGAAAAATGACGATTTTTTGCAGTCTTATGCTCAAATGATTAATTTATTCGTTAAAGAATTTAGCAATAATTTTTGCAAAACCAATGGTGCAATTGATTGGGAACAATTAGTGCGTTTTAATTCTGCTTCTGCACCAGAAATAAGAGGCGTATAAATGTCAACTGAGAGCAGCTGTGGTAACGAGCCTTTTGCTTTACAAGTGTTAGGCGACAGTATGGAACCGGAATTCAAAAATGGTTATGTGATTGTCATTGATCCCGAAGCTGTGGTTAAAGATGGTTCTTTTGTCTTTGCAGTGCATAATGAAGAATATATTTTTCGTCAGCTTAAAATTGATGGCGATAAATATTATTTGCAGCCTTTGAATAACAAATATCCCGTTTTAGAAATTCCTGGATTAGAAGCCGTACAGGGTGTTGTCACCCAAGGCGGCGGTCTGCGCCGCCGTGAGCGCAAGCGTTACGATTAGAGGAAATGCACAATGTCAACTCAACAACAAAGTCCTGCCTGGAAGGCGCTGGAAGTCCATCAACAGGCTTTAGCGGATACGCAGATGCGCGACCTGTTTGCACAAAATCCACAGCGTTTTGCGCACTTTTCTTTGCAGGTTTGCGATATTTTGTTTGATTATTCAAAAAATCGTTTGACTGCTGAAACGCTGGCGTTGTTGCAAAATCTGGCGCGTGCGAGCGGTTTGGAAATGTGGCGGGAACGCATGTTTAACGGCGCCGCTATTAACAACACGGAAAAGCGTGCTGCTTTGCATGTGGCGTTGCGCAATCGTAGCAATCGCCCGATTTTGGTTGATGGAAAAGATGTGATGCCAGAAGTCAATACTGTGCTGGAAAAAATGCGCAGTTTTTGTCAGCGGGTGCAGGAAGGGGAATGGTTAGGGCATACAGGAAAACCTATTGAAAGTATTGTAAATATTGGCATCGGCGGTTCGGATTTAGGACCTAAAATGGTAACCGAGGCACTGCAAAATTTTCGTCACCCACGCTTGCATACTTATTTTGATTCTAATTTGGATGCTGCTCAATTAAATCGTATTCTTTCTATTGTCAATCCAGAAACCACTCTTTTCATTGTTGCATCTAAAACTTTTTCTACCCAAGAAACTTTAACGAATGCGCGCAGTGCGCGACAGTGGTTGCTTGAGCATTTGCAAGATGAAACTGCTGTGCGTAAGCATTTTGTGGCGGTTTCTACGCATACTCAGCGGGTAAAAGAATTTGGTATTGATCCGCAGAATATGTTTGAATTCTGGGATTGGGTTGGTGGGCGTTATTCTTTGTGGTCGGCGATTGGTTTGTCTATTGCCGTGACCATTGGCATGGACAATTATTTGCGTTTGTTGAGCGGTGCGCATCAAATGGATGAGCATTTCCGCACTGAGCCATTGGAGCGTAACATGCCGGTGCTGCTGGGTTTGATTGGTGTTTGGTATAGTAATTTCTGGAACACCAGCACTCAAGCTATTTTGCCCTATGATTATGCGTTGAAATTGTTACCTTTTTACTTGCAACAATTGGAAATGGAAAGCAACGGTAAGCGCGTGACCCGTGATGGGGTGCCGGTGGAATATCACACCTGTCCGGTGGTGTGGGGGACGGCGGGCAACAACGGGCAACATGCTTATTACCAACTGTTGCACCAGGGCACGCAACTGATTCCGGCTGATTTTATTGTGGCAATTAAAAGCCAGGCGCATAAATACGGGCATCAGAATCCGGTGCTGGCGAATGCGCTGGCGCAAACCCGCGCTTTGATGCTAGGGCGCAACGAAGCGGAAACCCGCGCTACACTGGGTGACGCGCTGGATGAGGAATATTTGCCGCACCGTTTGTTTCCGGGCAATCAGCCTAGCAATATCCTCATGTACGACCGTTTAACGCCGGAAATTCTCGGTAGTTTGATTGCCTTATACGAGCACAAGGTCTTTGTACAAAGCGTGTGCTGGGGCATTAATCCATTTGACCAATGGGGCGTGGAACTGGGTAAACAAATGGCGGCAGAACTGTTACCCGCATTAGAAGGCGAGGCAAACGTGGGCAGCTACGATAGCTCAACGCAAGGCTTGCTGGCATTTATTCGTGGTTTGCGCTAACTGAGCGCCTTCTCAAACACTTAGACTCAGTTTCCCTAGAAGCAGCACGCAAGCCTATTTAGAGGCTGAAAATCCTGAGTATTTCGGGTAAAGTGCTGATTCTTTAAGTCCCCTATCCCTTACCTCAAAACCTGGAGTGACTATGGCTGACTATCTTATTGCCCCCTCAATTTTATCTGCTGATTTTGCCCGCTTAGGCGAAGAAGTCGTCAACGTGCTGACCGCTGGCGCTGACATAGTGCATTTCGACGTGATGGATAACCACTATGTTCCCAACCTGACCATTGGTCCACTGGTCTGCGAAGCCCTGCGCAAGCACGGGGTTACTGCGCCTATTGACGTACACCTGATGGTCAAACCGGTAGATCGCATCATCCCGGATTTTGCCAAAGCCGGCGCAACTTACATCACTTTTCATCCCGAAGCCAGTGAGCATGTTGATCGCACCCTGCAACTGATTCGCGGCGAAGGCTGCAAATCCGGTCTGGTCTTCAACCCCGCCACGCCGCTGGACTATCTTAAATACGTTATGGACAAAGTAGATATGGTGCTCCTGATGTCAGTCAACCCAGGTTTTGGTGGTCAATCATTCATCCGTTCTAGCCTAGACAAACTGCGCGAAGCCCGCAAACTCATTGACGAGAGCGGCTTGGACATTCGCTTGGAAATTGACGGTGGCGTTAAAGTAGACAATATCCGCGAAATCGCCGCTGCGGGTGCAGACACTTTCGTTGCCGGTTCCGCCATTTTCGGCGCGGGCAAAGACAGCGATCCGCAGCGTTATAACAGCGTTATCAACGCCATGCGCGCAGAACTGGCAAAAGCCTAATTTGTTATGGTGTATTGGCGTGTTGAATACCCATTCGACAAGCGCCGTGCCACTCAAAGCTTCCAGATCGGGTATCTGGAGGCTTTAGTAGCCGCTCTCCAGCGCCCGCTTCAAACCAACGCATTTTCCCGCCTACGCATCCTTTGCTTACCTTGACCTAACTGACTCATGCCGCTACTTCAAACCGTTTCGCCTCATATTCACCAACCTAACAGCGTCGCGTATCTGATGAAACAGGTTCTGTATGCGTTGTTGCCAGGCATTGGTTTGTATCTCTTTTTCTTTGGCTGGGGCATCTTTTTGCATTTGCTGCTTGCCAGTCTGGTGGCGCTGCTGACTGAAGCTATCATGCTCTGGCTGCGACAACGACCCATTAAAGCATTTTTGTTTGATTACAGTGCCTTAGTGACGGCTTGGTTGCTCGTTTTAGCAATTCCACCGCTGGCGCCCTGGTGGATTACCGCGCTGGGCGTGAGCTTTGCGCTGGTATTTGCCAAGCATGTTTACGGCGGCTTGGGCTACAACACCTTTAATCCGGCAATGGTCGGCTATGCCATGCTGATGATTTCTTTTCCGGCAGAAATGACTCGCTGGCCGCTGTCGCCAGAATTTGGTGGTTATCTCGGCTTTTTCGACAGCCTGCATGTGTTGCTGGAATTACCGCTGGGCAGCGGCAAAACAGTGGATGCCTACAGTGGTGCAACTCTGCTTGACAGCGTAAAGATCAGCATAAGCCAAGCCTATCGTTTAGACGAAGCCCTGCGCACGCCCGCCCTGGGCTATTTGGGTAGCCGCGTTTGGGAGTTTGTCGGACTGGGTTATCTGGTGGGTGGACTCTACTTAATTTATCGCCGGGTGATTGATTGGCACATTCCGGTTGCCATGCTGGGCGCTTTAACGCTGATGGCAAGTCTATTTTTTTTATGGGATTCGGATACCTATGCAACACCCTGGTTTCACTTGTTTAGCGGCGCGGCGCTACTGGGTGCGTTTTTTATCGCCACCGATCCGGTTAGCGCCGCCACTTCGCGCACCGGCAAACTGGTTTATGCAGCGGGCATCGGCGTATTGGTGTATGTGATTCGCATGTGGGGCAGTTATCCCGACAGCGTGGCGTTTTCCGTGCTGTTGATGAATATGTGTGCGCCCATGATTGATTATTACACTCAGCCGCCCGTATTCGGCGCTGACTATGACCGCCAGCACACCGACAAAAAACCTGGAAGAAGCTGATTTTATGAAAGAAACTGCGCCTACCGAAACGCCCGACGCCGCGCAAACCCCGCAACAGGCTTTGTTGCTTAGCATAAAACGCATGACCTTTATGCTCATGGTTTTCGCCGTGTGCGGTGCTTTGCTGGTTTCCTTAAGTCATTCATTCACCCGCGAACGCATTGCTCAAAACGCCCAAACCGCGCTGCTCAACAAACTCAATTTACTCCTGCCACGTGCGCTGTATGACAATGATTTGCTGAAAGATACGCTACAAATTAAAGACCCGCACCGTCTTGGCAGCACAGACAGCTTAACTGCCTACCGTGCCCGCAAAAACGGCAAGCCCGTTGCCATTGCCTTTATGCCTATCGCTCCAGACGGTTATGCAGGTTCCATTCAACTCCTGGTTGCGATTCGCTACGACGGCAGTTTGCTGGGCGTGCGAGTCATCAGCCACCAAGAAACCCCAGATCTGGGCGATCCCATTGAAGAAAAACGCTCACCTTGGATTTTCAGTTTCAATGACCGCAGCCTCAGCAATCCCACGACTGATAAATGGAAAGTCAAACGCGACGGCGGCGTATTTGACCAATTCACGGGCGCTACCGTTACGCCCCGTGCGGTAGTCCGTGCGGTGTACAACAGCTTACTGTTTTATCAAGAAAACCGAGATACCTTATTTGCCTCTCCCGCGCCTTAATCCTGTAGATACGTCTTCTAACGCCATGCTACAAAGCCGGCACTGGCTGCTTGGGTTTTTATTGTTTTTTATCAGTAGCTTGGGGCTATTGCTCTGGTGGTTGGCGACGCCTGAGCCAGTTGCAAATGTGCGTTTGTCCAACGGTGCAGAATTGGAATGGACGCCTTGCTGGTTTCATTTGCCGTTGGATTGGCGGCGTTATCCACAGTGCGCTTATTTTTATCCAGCAGATGCCAACCGCGTGGCGGGGCAACAACGATTGAAATTGCCGGTGGCGATTTTGCGCCAACGCGCTTGGTTGCGTGACGGCGAGCCGCTGTTGTATTTGGCGGGCGGTCCGGGCGGCGCGGCGTTTTTGGATGATGTGGGGATTTTTTATTGGCAGTCGGAATTGGAAGAAAACGCTTGGGCGGGCGATTGGGTGTTGTTTGATCAACGCGGTGCAGGCTTAAGCACGCCGAAATTAAGCTGTACCGGGGTGAATGATCGCTTGCGAGAAATGCTGGCACAAGCCTTGTCTCCAGAGGAGGATTTGCGCCAATTGAATGCCGCTTATGCCGACTGTTACGCGCATTTTAGCGCGGCGGGCGTGGATTTGTCGGCGTTTAACACCGAGCGCAACGCGCAGGATGCGGTGGAATTGATGCAGCTTTTGCAGCAGCCATTGCAAGCGCAGCAGTGGAACCTGTACGGGGTGTCTTATGGTACGCGGCTGGCGTTGCAAGTGATGCGAATTGCGCCTCAGTCTTTGCGTTCGGTGATTTTGGATTCCGTGTATCCGCCACAGCGTCATGCGCTAGCGGAGTTGCCGTTTTTGTTGGATCGAGCGCAAGCAGTGTTGCTGACCGGCTGTCAGGCTACGCCTAAATGCCAACAGGCTTATCCCAATTTGGCGCAAGATTTTGCTCATTTGTTGCAACAAGTACAAGAGCAACCCTTTGATTTTGAAGTATTAGACCCAGAAACCATCATACCTTTGCGCGTCCAAATTACCCCAGCGCGTTGGCAAGACGTATTATTTGTGGCGCTCTATCATTGGGATTTCATTGAGCTTTTGCCGTCTGTGATAAACCAAGCAGCACAGGGTGATCCCAGCGCCTTGCAACCGCTGGTGAGTGCCTATGTGGACATGCTGCTAGATGCTAATTTCAGCGATGCTATGAATCTTTCCGTCGAATGCTATGACATGGGCGAAGCATTGGACGAAGCAGCTTATCAAGCACAAGTGGCGCGTTATCCCAAAGTGAGCCAATTTGCCGCGTCTTTTTGGGCGTACAGCCCTTGTCGTTTTTGGCGTAACCAGCGGGCAACGGCAGAATTTTTAACGCCAGTGACTTCTGCTGTCCCCACGCTGTTGCTCAGTGGCTACTATGACCCAGTCACACCGCCACAATGGGCGCAAGAAACCGCTAAAACCTTAAGCCATAGCCGCGTATTGCTGTTTCCTGACATGGGTCATGGGCTGATTGACAGCAGTGAATGCGCAACCCACGCAGCAGTTGCTTTTGAACGTAACCCCACCGCACCAGCGTTGCCTGAGTGCTTACAAGACATGGAAGCGGCGGATTTTGTGTTGCCCGAATGAAAAAGTTTAAGTACATCGCAGTGGAGTTATTCGCGGTGATACGGATGGTTGTGCAAAAGGCTCCAGGCACGATAAATTTGCTCGGCAACCAGAATACGCACCAGCGGGTGCGGCAAGGTTAAAGGCGACAAAGACCAGCTTTGCACCGCACGCGCTTTGCACGCGGACGCTAACCCTTCAGGTCCGCCCACCAACAAACTCACCTGCGGCGCGGTTTGTAACCAATGCGCCAAGTGCTCGCTCAAAGCCTGGGTATTCCACAGAGCGCCGCGTTCATCCAACGCCACCACATGCGCATCCTTCCCCAACGCCGCCAGGATTTTCTCCCCTTCCTCGTTTTGCAAACGCTTGAGATCAGCGTTTTTGCCACGTTTGAGCAAAGGAATTTCCACCAACTGCAAACTACAGTGCGGCGGCAAGCGTTTAGCGTATTCGCTATAGCCTTGCGTAACCCAAGTCGGCATTTTTTGACCGACGCACACCAATTGTATCTGCATGACAACAAATACCTTCAATTTTGAAAGAGATACACAAAAATACAGCAGAGTATGCGAAAATGAACCCATTTTCAGCCTTCCATTTTACTCCAAGGAGATATACCAAGTGACTGATTCAACTGTAAATATACCCAACACCCCGCCGTCATTTAAACCCACTGAAAGCGGCGTTCAAGGCAGCGGCGGTTTCAAATTACCCATTGATTGGCAAGGCTTGCTAGCGCAAAAAGGCAAGGGTAAAACCCTGGGCGGCATTGCCTTCTTAGTTTTCCTATTCTTCTATGCTATCGGTTTTTACTGGAGCTGCGAGCCAGACTTGCTGGATGTCGAAGCAGACGCCAAAGCCTACGCCGACGCACACGGGCAGCAAGTAGTCAACGGCTACGTCACCACCCACACGCTGATCACCGTTGCCAGCACGCTATTGGACAAACCAGGCGGCTATATTTCCAATGACAAGACCCCACCCGGCATTTTCATGGACAACATGCCCAACTGGGAATTTGGCGTTTTACAACAAGTGCGAGATTTTTCCAAAGTTTTGCGCAACGATTTAAGTCGCGCACAAAGTTTAGGCGAAGAAAATGACGACCTCAGCAAAGCCGAACCTAAATTCAACGTAGATAACGAATCTTGGCTCGTGCCCGCCGCAGAAAACGAATATCGCGGAGGTATCAATTACTTAGAAGAATATCTAGCAGATATGTCAGCGCCAAACCAATCCAATGTGCAATTTTACTCACGCGCCGACAACTTAGGTGACTGGCTAAAACTCGTGGTGCGCCGCCTTGGTAGTCTCTCCAAACGCCTCAATGCCAGCGTTGGCGAAACGCGCCTTAACACCAACTTAGCCGGCGAACCTGGTAGCGAACAATCCACCTCACAAGACGCCAGCATCACCACCAAAACCTCCTGGTGGGAAATTGACGACGTATTCTACGAAGCTCGCGGCACATCTTGGGCATTGATCAATCTACTGCATGCGATTGAAGTGGATTTTCGTGGCGTTTTAGAGAAAAAACAAGCACTTGCCAGTTTACAGCAGATTATCCAAGAACTAGAAGCCACCCAGCGCATGTTATGGAGTCCGCTGGTGTTGAATGGTTCAGATTTCGGCTTGTTTGCCAACCACTCACTGGTCATGTCCGCTTATATTTCCCGCGCCAGTTCCGGCTTAATTGAACTACGCGATCTACTCACACGCGGTTAAACTCCGCCGAGAGGTTGCTTGCAACCTCTCTGTTCTACATATTCTCGTTCTTACACAGAGCACCAAGGAACAGACCCATTTAGAATGCGAAGAATGTTAGAAAAGATGTTAGTAGATTTCGCCTCGCCAATTGTGCGTGATGCCGCAACGCACACATTTAAGGATATACCCATATGAAATTCGACTTTAAGAATTTTGGTTTTGTTGACTCAGGAAGTATTGAAATTGCTGATTTAACCATTTTGTGCGGACCCAACAATGTTGGTAAAACCTATGTTAGTTATGCGATTTACGGCTTTATGAAAAATATATTTGAACTTTCATCAATTAAAATATCAAAAGAAAATCTTGATGAATTGAAAGACAATGGATTTTGTAAAATTCAGCTTGATCAATATACCGCAAACATTCAAAGCATTTTAACGCAAGCTGGAACAGAGTTTTCCAAGCATTTGGATACATTTTTTAATGTTCCACAAGAATTATTTTCAAACTCAAGTATATCTTTTAATCTTGAAAAATATGCCGCAGACTTTTCTCAACCATTTACTAAAAATGTTCAATTTGGTGGCAAGCTAAAATTGATAGAAAAGTCTCCTGCGCTTCGTTTATCCAAAGAATCTGGAGAAAGCATCTTAAATGTGGTTTTACAGGATGCCGTAGATATACCCATCCGCATTATTCAAAATATACTTGCCGAACAAATCGCTGAAATGTTACTTTTCAGTAGATTGCCTCATCCATTTGTAATTACATCTGAGCGCACGGGTATATCACTTTTTTACAAAGAACTGGATATAAGTAAAAATGCTATCCTAGAGCATCTATCGGACAATGATAAAGTCAATCCATTTGAGTTATTTAATAAGATGCGCTCACGTTACGCCGAACCAATAAAGGACAATATAGATATTGTCAGAGACTATGATACGCTTAATAAGCGCAAGAGCTTTATCCGAGAGGATAAGGATAAATACAATTCAATCAATGAAATATTGAGGAAACTGATTGGTGGGACATTCAAGACGGTCAACAAACAGGTTATGTACCACCCTCAAAAAGAGAGAAATCGTAATACGATTACGTTACCTGTTTATAGTAAGATTCCCAAAAAAATGTTTATAATTATCATATATTTTTTCATTTA
>DYPD01000060.1 GCA_020720115.1 Thiomargarita sp.
GCACTTTTTATAAGACATTGATTTTTCTTGTTTTATAGGCGCAACAAGTCTAATTAATCCAAACGCTTGTTGTGTCCTTAGCCAGTTGACGCTGCTCAGGATTGTTGCAACACTAAGTCCTCACGGATATTTAGTGCGCCTAACGCAAAACTGCCGTTTATTTTCTCAATACCTGCAAGGACCTCTCCATGAAACTCATTAATCATCGCTTGTATCATGACGACGACGAACCCTATCCATACCGCGAAACCCCCAATCGTGGCGGCATTTTCACCCCGCTATTTCTGGTGGTTCATTACACCGCTGGCGCAACCGCCGAACAAGCCGTCACCTGGTTGACGCAAACCCGTGCTCAAGCCTCCGCTCATGCTGTGATCGGACGCGATGGCAGCATCACCCAGCTAGCACCTTTCAACATAATCACCTGGCACGCTGGCGTGAGCAACTGGAAAGGCTACAAAGGCATGAACAAATATGCCATTGGGCTAGAATTAGACAATCCAGGTCCCTTAAGCCACGCCGCCAACGGCGAATGGGTCAGTTGGTTTGGCAGTCGCCACGATCCCTCTGAAGTGATTGAAGCCAAACATAAAAACCGCACCGAAATGCAAGGCTGGTTACTCTATAGCCAAGCGCAAATGGAAGCCACCATGGAACTCTCCGAATTGCTCGTGGAAGCCTATGGCTTAGAAGACGTGATCGGGCACGACGACATTGCCCCCACACGCAAAACCGACCCAGGTCCCGCCTTCCCCATGAACAGCTTCCGCTCCCGCTTATTTGGGCGCTCTGGCGCTTCCTCCGCAGCCGATGAAAAAGTCTTTGAAACCACTGCCAGCCTCAACATTCGCACCGGTCCAGGCTCACAATACCCAAGCTTACCCGGCAGCCCCCTGCCGCGTGGCACGCGCCTGGATGTGTTAGATGAAAACGGCTCTTGGCTGCATGTTGACGTGCTAGATGCCGTCAACGGCGTCATTGACCTAGAGGGCTGGGTACATGGCAGCTATGTGCGTCCAGTGCCTTAAACTGTGATTCACCCGGGTGGTCGGCATCGCCGCAACTTCTAGCGATAGCCGACTATCTCCCCGTCGGTTCAACTTCATGAAAACCCTGCCTCTCGTCCTGATATTCGCGCTGAACGCCTGCCACAGCACCCCGCCAGAAACCCATTGCGCCCTAAACGAACAACAGCCCGATAGCTGGGCAACTTGTATCGGCAAAAACGTCAAACTGCACGGCACGCTCGCCACACCTGTAGAAATTCAACAGCACCCGCTACTGACAATGACCGGAGAACAAGCGTATTTGAATGTCGGACAAACACAAATCATCCTCACCTCAGCCCAACGACTCGATTGCCCCGCCGCACTCTGGGTAGAAGGATCGCTTGAAAGCATTGACTTAGGCGGAGCACCCGCCACCAAACTCAGCTATCGCGGCTGGGCATTAGCAGTAAAAAACTATGGTTGTCAATAGTTTATACAATCGTTAAGATAACAAGCTGGATTCTAACCCGCTTGGACATTAAACAATGTCAAAAAAACTGTTGCTAATTATTGCCATTTTAGGCGTCTTAACGCTTGCTATCTGTGCTGTTAATCTTTTCTCACATTTCAGATTGCCCAATTTTCAAACCACTACTACAACCCCTGTCTCCGCTACAAAAACTGAAGAAACCTCGGTTTCTCCTATTGCTCAAGTACAATTAATCAACTCAGATATACAAACTGCTACTGTTCAATTACTTGCAACAGACTACAATTCTTTTACCGAGCAATTACAAAAACTGCTTGCTCAATACCAAAGCTTGCAACAACCAGAAACCGCCAAAGAAAATACCAAAGAAACGCTTAATTACCCAATTTTTGACCAAAGCATTGCACAATTACAAAGCTTCGCTGAACTCTGTATGCAGAAAGGACAACAGCAAAGCCTCTATCAAACACAAGCAGAAGAAGCTTTAAAGCAACTGAAAGCCGTGCAGCAACGCATCACCAACCAGCACACTCAAGCACTTGATCGCCAACGCGCAGCAATAAAGCAAGTACCTGTACCGCCTGAAGCCGTGAGTTTACGCCTTAACCGAGTATTAGCGCAAGCCTATCAGGAACAAGCACAAGTCTGGCAAGAACTAAACAAACAACATAAACAATTGGTGGATAATTGGGAAAATTACCAGCAAAAAGAACAGATTTTGTTAGCCGTGTTAAAGCTTTCTGTTCCAGCACTGCGCGAAGCCGCTTATGCGATGCAAATGCAAGAACAACCTGAGTTTAATCAAGAGTTGTTAAATGTTCTAAAAGATATAGAGAATTTAGCTGTAGATACACAAACTCAGCAAACTCAAGCAAAACAACTGCAAGCCCAAACTACGCAACGCTTGCTCTTTATCGGACGCAGCTTAAATTGAGGAAACATCGGTGAGCGGCGAACCACAGCGCAAAATTATCATTATCATTATTGTAGTCGCATTATTTCTTTCGATTTTCGTCAGTCTTCTAATCTATACTTTAGTTTTTAAAAAGGAGATTGCCAATCCGAGTTCATCTAAACAGAAAGATACAAGCGATAACTCACTGGTAGAAGAACTAACATTACCAACCACAACAGATTCAGGCTTAACCAGTAAAGCAGCAACAGATTCGTTAGAAGATTTAAGCCAATCCTGGAAAAACTTTACCAATCAACTTCAGCATTTTGAAACAGAACAACAAACCACTATGCAGCAACTTTTTCAAAAGCTACAAGTCTCTAGTGCTTCTTCAGCTCAGACCGAAACTGCACCGACCACAGACTCAAACTCAACTATGCGCTCACAGGCTGTTAGCACAGCAACGGGGCAACAATTTTTATCTTCCACGGGCATTTCCAATAAAACCACTGCAACTACCTGGTCTAGTGTATATACAGTAATGCAGCATTTAACTGACTCACATCAAAATAGCATTGAACAGTTTTTACAGCTTTTAGAAACACCCACAGAAAATTAACCCATGTAAAACGCCAAACCCAGCACGTTTTTCAACGTGCTGGGTTTGGCGTTTTACAGCTTTAAGCAACTTTAGCGATTGCTTCAGCAGCAGTTGCAGATTTCAACCAAGGTGCTTGCATTTTGTTCCAGCAAGGATTGTTCAACGTCATATCCATATCACGGGCAAAAATAGCGAAGCCATCATAACCATGATAAGGACCAGAATAATCCCAACTGTGCATTTGGTGGAAAGGAATACCCATTTTTTGGAAAATGTATTTTTCCTTAATACCAGAACCAATCAAATCAGGTTTCATGCGTTTTACAAACTCTTCAAACTCGTAACCTGTTACATCATCGTACAACAGGGTCGCATCACCCATTTCTTTAATGGTGCGATCATAGTCGTCATTATGTCAAAATTCATAGCCCGCACCAATAACTTCCATGCCTAAGTCTTCATAAGCACCGATAGTATGACGTGGACGCAAACCACCCACATAGAGCATTACTCTTTTGCCCTGTAAACGGGGTTTGTATTTGGCAATAATGGGATCAATTTCAGCGCGGTATTTTTTGATGACTTGCTCTGCTTTAGCCTGAATATTACCGTCAAAGAAAGCTGCAATT
Organism: Thiomargarita sp.; assembly: GCA_020720115.1. Classification (GTDB taxonomy): domain Bacteria; phylum Pseudomonadota; class Gammaproteobacteria; order Beggiatoales; family Beggiatoaceae; genus BB31. The sequence goes on from DYPD01000060.1 coordinate 3,605, forward strand.
TTGCGTAAAGATTCTTCAATCTTGGTAGGACCAAAGAAGTTGTATTCCATCCAAGGAATTCCGTACTTTTCTTCCATGTGGCGAGAAATGTAGTTCATTGAGCGGTAGCAGTGCAGCAGGTTCAACTTAGCTTTTGGCGTATTTTCCATTTCAGCCAAAGTGCCGTCACCCGACCATTGTGCAATTACGCGCAAACCCATTTCTTCTAACAGGGTGCGAGATGCCCAAGCATCACCACCAATGTTGTAGTCACCAATGATGCTAACATCGTAAGGTGTAGATTCAAATGAATTGTTTTCATCGCGGCGACCCAGTACCCAATCACGCACTGCGTCATTAGCAATATGGTGTCCTAAAGACTGAGAAACCTCACGAAAACCTTCGCAACGTACAGGTACTATGGTTTTGTTGAGTTCTTTAGCAGCTTTTTTAGATACTGCTTCAATATCATCACCAATCAAACCAATTGGGCATTCGGATTGAACGGTAATGCCTTTGTTTAATGGGAATAACTGGTCAATTTCCAGTAATATTTTTGCCAGCTTTTTATCGCCACCAAATACAATGTCTTTTTCCTGAAAATCAGATGTAAAATTCATAGTGCCATAGGTGTTGATTCCGGTCGTACCCACATAGTAATTACGACGACCAGCGCGGCTATATTGTCCGCAACCCACAGGACCATGGGAAATATGGATCATATCCTTGATAGGACCCCAAACCACGCCTTTAGAGCCTGCATAGGCGCAACCGCGAATAGTCATTACGCCAGGCAAGGATTTTTTGTTAGAGGTAATACATTTATTGGATTTCTCCAAACTGGTATCGTTTGCCGCCAAATGTTTGGCGCGGTCTTTTTTTGCCTTTTCCGGGTAAATTTCCAGCACTTCTTGGATTAAGGCTTCGGTTTCTTCACGATTCATGGTTGCCATAGTGAGCATCTCCTAGGTTACGCCGCCGCTAATCTGCGGACTGACGAAGTTGGGATAAACTTATGTTTGTTCTCATGCAGCGCATGAGAACAAAGGATACTGCTGGGGCGCCGCATTCTTTGGCTTAACCAATCGGCGGCAATTTAAAACTTACGCTAATTCTTCAGCGGTTTTACCAACGATGGATTCATCTTCTTCATCGAGAATACCGAATTTCATCATAACTTTTTCTAACTCATCCATAGTCAGCGGAGTAGGAATAACGAAGTTTTTATTCTCAATGACTTTCCGTGCCAAGCTGCGGTACTCGTCAGCTTGTTTTGCTTTAGGATTGTATTCAATCACGGTCATACGACGAATTTCAGCGCGTTGTACTTCATTGTCGCGGGGTACGAAGTGAATCATCTGGGTGCCTAATTGGCGAGCCAGTTCTTCAATCAATTCATCTTCACGCGCAGTGTTGCGGCTGTTGCAAATCAAACCAGCTAAACGCACACCGCCAGAGTTGGCGTATTTCACAATGCCTTTAGAAATGTTGTTGGCAGCATACATTGCCATCATTTCACCAGATACAACGATGTAGATTTCTTGTGCTTTGTTTTCACGAATTGGCATAGCGAAGCCGCCGCAAACTACGTCACCCAATACATCGTAGAATACGAAATCTAAATCTTCATCATAAGCGCCTTCTTCTTCTAAGAAGTTGATGGCGGTGATTACACCACGACCTGCACAACCCACACCTGGTTCTGGACCACCAGATTCAACGCATTTGATGCCACCATAACCGACAGACAATACGTCTTCTAATTCTAAATATTCTACCGTGCCTGCTTCTGCTGCTCAGTGCATTACAGTGGTTTGTGCTTTAGAATGCAGAATTAAACGGGTTGAGTCTGCTTTAGGATCGCAGCCTACAATCATTACTTTTTTACCTAATTCTGCCAGACCCGCTACGAGGTTTTGGGTCGTGGTAGATTTGCCGATACCGCCTTTACCATAAATCGCACATTGACGCATGTCAGTTTCTCCTTAAAACAAAATAAGTTGGGAAGCCGTTGAATTGGATGCCAGGCAACTTCCTGTATGGGTAACATCACAACACTTGACGCTACCTGTTAGCTCAATATGTGTGCCATTTTGAAAAAAACTTTTATTTTATTGATTTTTAAGTGTTTATTTTTTGATTGTGGGCTTTTTGTTGGGGATTATGTATGACAAAGGCGGTTGCACGAGTGTGCGATTGATGACAAAGCCTGTGCAGATTTTGCCTGCGAATTAGGTCTTTTTGGCTTGAAAATGACCTGCAAAAATCGTAAAAGCTATTGAAAATGCCTGGAAAAATGCTTTATTCGCTATTCCCAAGGAATGGGAGGTGCTAGAATTTTGCCGTTCGCGCTGTTTCCTGCGTTTAATCAACCTGCGCAAAGTTTTGTGCTGCTCAATGAACTTGTTTATGCCTTCTTTCTCGCGTCTTTCGCTTCAATCTAAATTGCTATTAATGGTGCTGCTCACCAGCTTTCTGCTGTGGGCGCCGCCTGCTTGGTTGTTTTTTAGCTCATTTGCGCAGCATGATCAGCCGTTGTTGGTGGTGGCGAGCTTATTTTTGCCGCCGCTGTTGGTGCTGTTGCTGAGTTTTTGGTGGATTCGCGTGCTGTGTCGTCCGCTTCTGTATTTGGAAGCGGTGATGCAGCAAGCCGCTACTGGCGCTAATTATGCCGTGCGTGTGGCGCGGTCGGCGTCGGAAGATGAGGTGGCGCACTTGGCGGAGCATTGCAATCAGGTGCTTAAGCAGCTCCAGCACAGCGATCAGCAGCTTAAGCAGGCGCTGGTGCAGGCGGAAGCGGCGGGTCAGGCGAAATCGCAATTTCTCGCCAGCATGAGCCACGAAATACGCACGCCGCTGAATGGCGTATTGGGTATGACGGAAATTCTGTTGGGTACGAATTTGAGCAGCGAACAGCGGCATTTGGCGGAAACGGTACAGCAAGCCGGACATCATTTGCTGCATATTTTGGATGATATTCTGGATTTTTCTAAGCTCGAAGCGGGGCGACTGGAACTGAATATTCAGGATGTCAATTTGTATGAAGTGGTGGAGGATGTTGCGGAAACCTATGCTACAGAGGCGCGGTACAAGGGCTTGGCGCTCAATACCAGCGTGCCACTTGATTTGCCAACGCTGTTGCGCGGCGATGCTTTGCGCTTGCGCCAAGTGCTGGGTAATTTGCTCAGTAATGCGGTGAAATTCACTGAAACCGGTGCTATTGAGGCGCGGGTTGGGATTGTGGAAGAGCAGGATCAGCGGGTTTTGGTTGGGTTTGAAATTCAAGATACGGGTATTGGCGTTGCACCAGATGTTTTGCGCTCTTTGTTTCAGGCGTTTCAGCAAGCTGATCAGAGCTTGAGTCGGCGCTATGGCGGGGCAGGTTTGGAGTTGGCAATCTGTAAGCGGTTGACGGAGATGATGGGCGGCAAAATAGGGGCGCAGAGCAAAGTCAGTGGCTCTACTTTTTGGTTTACTGCCTGGCTATTTAAACATCCGGTGCATACCGCTCGGCAGAGTCTACCCAGTGGGAAATTGGCGCATAAGCGCATTTTACTGGCGGCGGCACATGCCAGCACCAATGAGGTTTTGCAAACTTATGTGCGCAATTGGGAAATGCAGCCGCAGCTTTGTGTGCCTAGTGACACTATTATCCGCACTTTGCAGACGGCGCAAAATCAAGGGCAAGCCTTTGAATTGGCTATTATTGCTGAAGAATTTTTAGTGGCAGACAAGGGCGCGGTGTTGCACTTTTTGCAAAATGCAGTAGGTCTGGAAAAACTGCGTGTGCTGGTGTTGTCTGCTTTTGGCGTAGCGCCCGCCTCGGTATTATCCAACAGCGGTTTGCAACTGTATTTGACAACGCCGATCCGCTTACGCCAGTTACATCATTGTTTGCACCGTGCGCTTAATCTAGAGGCGCTGACACATCCGCCGGCTGCGACCGCTTTGCCTGCCAAACTCTTATTGGTGGAGGATAATAATATTAATCAGCAGGTTGCTGGCATGATGTTGAAGTCTTTAGGCTGTAGCGTGGAAATCGCTGGCAATGGGCGAGTGGCGCTGGATTACTTGCGCCAGCATTTAACCGAGCAAAATCCTTATGATTTGGTGTTTATGGATTGTCAGATGCCAGAAATGGATGGCTTGCAAGCCACCCGCTTGCTGCGCGAACTGGAGGTCATGCACCAGCGACACACGCCGGTGATTGCGCTGACGGCTCATGCCTTAAGCGAAAGCCGCGATGAATGTATTGCCGCTGGCATGGATGATTTTATGGAAAAACCCTTCACCCGTGATGCGTTACAGAAAATGCTGCACAAATGGCTGGCATAATCGCCAAATGTTAAGAGCGCAAATGAGCGTCTGAAGCGGTCAAATTCGCGCTATACTAAAAGGCTGTATAAATGGTCGGATATTTTGTAAATAACTAAATGTAAGTCATTAAATGAATTAAATATTGCAGGGTATACCCTTGTAAATTGAGCCGGTGATGGATTGAACTAAATGGATAGAACAATGACAGAGGCAACCAGAGTTTTAATTGTTGACGATGACGCCACCATGCGTCTGCTCATGCGGCATACCTTGAAAAAAGCGGGTTTCGAGGTAGAAGAAGCCGTAGACGGCATACCTGCACTCGAATTGTTCAAACGCCGAGTGCCGGACATTATCCTGTTAGATGTGATGATGCCGGACATGGATGGCTTCACCACCTGCGCGGAAATCCGCAAACTACCGAGCGGTGAGCATGTGCCTATTCTGTTAGTCACTGGCTTGGATGACATGGATTCGATTAACAAAGCCTATGAAGCGGGCGCAACCGACTTTATTACCAAGCCCATCACTTTTCCGCTACTCAGCCATCGCGTGCGCTATGTGCTGCGTGCCAGTTCCGCAATAGAAAACATTGGTAAAAGCGAAGCCCGCTTGGCACACGCACAAGCCATTGCCCGTCTGGGTAACTGGGAGTGGGATTTACTGCACAACGAGGTGTTTCCATCGGATGAGTTGAACCGCATTTTGGGACTCAGCCAAGAACACAACCAAATTGGCATGGCGGCTTATGAAAGCGCCGTTCATCCTGATGATCGCGCATTAGTCAAAGAGCGATTAGAGGATGCGCGTAATGGTAAAAGTCTGAATTTTGATCACCGCATTGTGCGCCTCAACGACGGCGAAGAACGCATTGTGCATATCCAATGCGAGCCGGTCTGCGCCGATACGCCCGAAGGGTGCAAAGCCTATTTGATTAACGGTACAGTCCAAGACATTACCGAACGCAAACAGGTAGAAAACGAGTTAAAACAATACCGTGACCACTTAGAAGAACTGGTAAACAGACGCACCGCAGAATTGACCGAAGCCAATGTACAACTCCGTGATGCCAAGGAACAAGCCGAACAAGCCAATGATCTAAAAGACAAATTCGTTTCTTTAGTGGCGCATGACTTGCGCTCCCCGCTGGCGGGTATCATTTCCGCGCTGGAATACCTGCACACAGATGACGAGACACCTTTAAGCGAAGAGCACAAAGACATCGTTGGACGTCTATTAGAAATTGGCAAATCTTTGGTGCAAATGATTGAAGACGTGCTCAACATAGGGCGGCTAAAAACCGGCAAAATCAGCACCAAGCAAAAAACAATTGATGCGCGAGAAACAGTTGAAGGCGTACTGAATAACCTCAGTTATTTGGCGCGGCAAAAGGGCGTTGAGTTACGCAACGAAATTCCGCCTGGCGTATCTTTGTTTGCTGATCCCGGGCTGTATGGCGAAGTGATACAAAATCTCATTTCCAACGGCATCAAATTCTGCAATAAAGGCGACCACATTCGTTTTTACATCCCCGAAGGGCAGCCGACCGTGATTGCTGTAGCGGATAGCGGCGTGGGGATGCCTGCCGAACTTTTACCTAAGCTCTTCAAAATCGAAGAAAAAACTTCAACGACGGGGACTTCGGGCGAAAAAGGCACTGGCTTTGGCTTACCCTTCAGTCAAGACATTGTGAAAGCGCACGGCGGCGAATTGCGGGTTGAGTCAGAGTTAGGCAAAGGCACGACTTTTTTCGTGTATTTGCCCGAAGTTGTGTAAAAAAGCCCAGCTCAATAGACAAAAGGAATAAAACGCTGGGTCCGCGCTTGATAAGCAGCGTAATTTGGAAATTTTTCCAATAACAAACGTTCCTCATAAGCCGCTTTTAGACTCATCACTCCCAGCAAAGCGGCAAACAAACCCAGCTTTAGCCAACTCCAAGGCGACAGCAACAAACCCAACGCCAATAAAAGCACGCTGGTATACATCGGATGTCGGATGCGAGTATAGGGTAAATGCTCGTGTACCAAACGCGCATCGGCTTTTACGTCGGGGCGCACATTGAAATTGTCATGCCCCATCACGATTATCGCCCAACTCCCTAAAACACCGCTGGCGATGATCAGCCCCCAACAGGGCAAGCAAGCGTGGCGTATCTCCGACAACAACAACAATGTTCCCAATAGACTAAACTGCAAAATCACCAGTGCCCAAGATTTCAGCGGGTTACTCGCAGGTGTTTCTGTCATGTTTCATTCTCCTGATTAACAAGTTGATTATAAAATAATTTTTCCGTTTCCGCTCAACTTAACGCACACAGATTAGCCCGCCTATGTTACTGCGCATTCTCGATATTTTACTGCCCATTTTTTTCATCGTCGCCCTCAGTTACGCTTACGCCCGCTGGCGCGGCGTGGATATGCGCATTCCCAATCGGCTGAACATGGAAATTTTTATTCCCGCCTTACTGTTTAGCGTGTTAGCACAACACAGATTTCAAGCCGACAACGAACTCTATCTGGGATTAGGTTGCATTTTGGTGATTTTTGGCTGCGGCTTGATCAGTTGGCTAGTCGCATGGCTATGGCAGATTGATTCGCGCACGCTACTCACCCCCATGATGTTCAAAAACGCCGCCAACATGGGTATCCCCGTGCAAGTGCTGGCATTTGGCTCAGAACATTTATCCACCGCCGTGCTACTCTTTGTGCTGACCAATGTGCTGCATTTCACCTTGGGCGCTTACCTGTTTAGCCGCCGTACAGATTGGCAGGATTTGCTGCGCACGCCCATGATTCCTGCCACCTTACTAGGCGTTGCGGTCAGTCTGTGGCAAGTCCCGCTACCCGCCACCTTATTGACTTCGCTGGAAATGCTGGGGCAAATGGCAGTGCCGCTGATGCTAGTTGGCTTAGGTGTGCGACTCATGGAAGTAGATTTCAAGCTGTGGCGCATCGGCTTGCTGGGTGGTATCTTATCGCCGCTGGCAGGGCTTGCCATCGGACTGCTGCTGGTGCAAATTTTGCCGCTGGATAAAACCCAAGTCGGAATGCTGCTGCTGTACTCCGCGCTGCCGCCCGCAGTGATCAATTACATGCTGGCAGACCATTACCAACAGCAACCGCAACTGGTCGCCTCTATGGTATTGCTGGGCAATTTACTCACGCTGGTGACATTACCCCTGGCGCTTTGGCTGGCATTACCACCGGTTTAGGCTCTATAACAAATAAGATTAAAATTTCCCGCAAAAGGCGCCCGCCGAGTAAACTGCGTTCTTTAGCAAATGTACCTTATCTGAACCCATAATCATCATCTCATGATTGATAAAGAAATACCAAAGGTAGCAAACCAATTGGAGATTAAAATCTCTAACGATTCTTTAACTGTGGAGACACTGTAATGGAGACATCCCTCTGGCGCGTCAAAGGCTTTACCGCTTTTTTGTTGATTGCCTTTTTTAATGCCTTTACGGATTTAGGGCATAAAATCATCATTCAAAATGCCCTGTTCAAATTCTATGCTGATCCTGAATTGCGGATTTATACAGCTATCATTAATGCCATGATCTTGCTGCCCTTTATCCTGATCTTTACCCCTGCTGGGTTTCTCTCAGATCGTTTTCCTAAGCATTTGATTATTAGAATTGCGGCTTTTTTGGCAATCCCCATTACCCTGTTGATTACCCTGTGTTATTACATGGGTTGGTTTTGGTTTGCTTTCTGGCTCACTTTCTGGCTGGCGGCACAAAGTGCCATTTATTCTCCAGCGAAATATGGCTATATCCGTGAATTGGTTGGCAAAAACAAACTCGCACCCGCCAATTCAGCAGTGCAAGCGATTAGTATCGTTGCTATTTTGGCAGGTACTTTAGTTTATAGCTTTGCCTTTGAATACTTATTAGACAAAAACTTTCAATCCTTAGCAGATATTCTACGTTCTTTACCTATTTTGGGCATATTTCTCGTACTAGGTTCTATTGTAGAGTTTGTTTTATCTTGGCAGTTGGTGAATAAATATGAACCCGCACTTGCTCCCGTATTTAATTGGCAAAAATACCTACGTTTAGACTATTTGCGTACCAACTTGCGCCATACTTGGGAACACCAGGGAATTAGATTAAGCATTCTCGGCATTTCTATTTTCTGGGCTGTCGGGCAGGTGGTCTTGGTTAATTACGCACCTTATTTGAAAGAAGTGGTTGGTACAACGGATACGCGCATTGCGCAAGGCTTAGTTGGATTAAGCGGCATTGGTATTGTGTTGGGTTCGATATTGGCGGGTAAAGTATCTCGCAATTACATTGAACTCGGCATTATTCCGCTGGGAGCATTGGGCATGTGCGTGGCTTTAATAGGTATTCCTTTAACCACCAATGTCTGGGTACTCGGCAGTATGTCCGTTCTTTATGGTTTTTCTGGCGGTTTGTTTATTGTACCGCTCAATGCTTTGATTCAGTTTCATGCTAAAGAAGGTGAATCTGGTACTGTGATTGCCGCCACCAATTTTATCAGCAATCTATTGATGCTGATATTTTTAGGTATTTCCATTGGTATTGCAATGGCAGCCATTCCCAGTGCTCAGGTGTTCTTTTTACTCGCCTTAGTGGTATTTATTGGCACACTTTACACCCTGTATAAACTGCCACAATCCTTAATTCGTTATGTGATTAGTGGGATTCTCAATCGCAGCTACCAAATTGAAGCCAGCGGCATGGAAAACCTTCCAGCAAGCGGCGGCGTGCTATTGCTGGGTAATCACGTCAGTTGGCTGGATTGGGCGATGCTACAAATCGCCTGTCCGCGCCCGATTCGCTTTGTCATGACCCGCGTATATTACGAAAAATGGTTTTTGCGCGGCTTCCTAGACCTGTTCGATACCATCCCCATTGGGCGCTCTGGCAGTAAAGACGCGCTCGATTCAGTGCGCGAAGCCCTGCAAAACGGCGAAGTAGTCGCTCTGTTTCCCGAAGGACACATCAGTCACAACGGGCATTTAAGCGTGTTCAAAAGCGGCTTTGAACGCGGCGTGCAGGGCACGGACGCAGTGATTGTGCCCTTTTATTTGCGCGGTCTGTGGGGTAGTCGCTTTTCCTATGTCAACAGCAAATACCGCGAATCCTCACGCGGCGGCAAGCTGCGTCACATCAATGTCGGTTTCGGCACTCCCATGCCCGCTGACACGCCCGCCGTACAAGTCAAACAAGGGGTAGCAGAAACTTCCATTTGTACTTGGCAAGGCTATGTTGAAACTCTACAACCCATTCCGCAAACCTTTATCAATACGGCTAAAGGCAACTTAGGACGTCTAGCAGCCATGGATGCTAACGGTAGCTTAACCTACGCACGCTTACTGACTGCGGTGCTGGCATTCAAAAGACGACTCATGCCCTTATTAGCCGGACAACAAAACATCGGCATTTTATTACCTTCATCCAGTGCCGCAGCAATTGCTAATCTAGCGGCATTGATGTTGGGTAAAACGGTGGTCAATCTCAATTACAGCGCACCTGTTGCAGTGGTTAAAAACTCTGCCGCCTTTGCCGACATTAAAACCATTTTAACTTCTCGTAAGTTCCTTAACAAACTTGAACAACAACGCAAGCAATATTTCTTGCCATTGGGCGACGTAGCAAAGTTGATTTTCTTAGAAGACTTAAAACAAGAACTCTCTAAAACCGCACTTCTTGGCGCCTTTTTGCAAGCGCGATTATTGCCTGCGCGTTTGCTCATTGCTCTGCATGTTGCGCCCCTGACTTTGCAAGACACTGCCGCCATTCTCTTTAGCAGCGGCAGCGAAGGTATGCCCAAAGGGGTCATGCTGAGTCACGCCAATCTCATGGCAAACATCAAGCAAACCGCCGCCATACTCAATGCTGGCGATGAAGATGTCGTGCTCAATTCCCTACCTATGTTTCACGCCTTCGGACTCACAGTCACCGCTCTTCTGCCCTTGCTGGAAGGCATTCCGATGGTCTGCCAACCCGACCCCACAGACGCGCTTGCCGTCGGGCGATTGGTCGCACAACACAAGATTACCCTGATGTTTGCTACGTCCACCTTTTTGCGCATTTATGCCCGCAATCGCAAGCTACACCCGCTGCTATTCGATTCCCTGCGCCTTGTTATCGCTGGGGCTGAACGGCTCGATCCCAAAGTACGCCAAGCCTTTCAAGAAAAATTCAACAAAATCATTTACGAAGGCTATGGCACGACAGAAAATTCACCGGTCACCAACTGCAACCTGCCCGACGTGCTCCTGTCTTACAGCGGCGAAGTACAAATCGGGCAAAAAGTCGGCACGGTCGGGCTGCCCATCCCTGGCACGCGCATAAAAATCGTTGATCCCGACAGCCTGGCGGAATTACCCAGCGGAGAAGCGGGTTTAGTGCTGGTTGCAGGTCCCCAAGTCATGCAGGGCTATCTCAAAGACCCCGCAAAAACCGCTGCTGTCTTGATTGAACAGCTCGGGCGGCGCTGGTACAAAACCGGCGACAAAGGCAGGCTTGATGCCGACGGTTTCCTCAGCATCCTTGACCGCTACTCACGCTTTGCCAAAATCGGCGGCGAAATGATCAGCCTCAGCAGCGTTGAAGCCGCCATCCAAGCACTCAACGACAATCCCGATCTAGACCTACTCGCTGTCGCCATTCCCGACGCGCAAAAAGGCGAAAAAATCGTTCTCCTCGTCGCCGGAGAAGCTGATCTTAGCCCCCTACAAACCCAAGTACGCACCAGCGACATCAGCCCCCTCATGCAGCCCGCGCTCTGGATACCCATTGAACAAATTCCCAAACTCGGCAGCGGAAAAGCCGACTTTAACGCCGCCAAGCACTGGGTATTAGCTCACATCGAGAACGCCACATAGAAGCTCAATTAGCTCAGGCACGGTGTTTGTCTGGGCAAATCGCTTTGACATCGCCACTGAGGAAAACTCCATGACCAACCTCTCCCGTCAACAAGTGCTTGATGCTCTGACCCAACAACTGCCCGCTCAATTTGAAGAAATCCTTTACCAATTCGCCATGCCGCCCGCCTTAGTGCGTCGCAACGCCACCCAAGTCGAGCAAGCCATTGATTTAATTTGCTATGCCGAAAACCAAAACCGCTTGGCAGAATTAATCACCCTACTAAAAACCAACGCATCCACGCACTCCAGCCATGCTACTTTCAACCAAGCTAACCAGCGCGTCGGACAGCAGCTCAATGTCACCGGCGATGTGCATATTCACGGCGATCTGGTCGGCGGTAACAAAATAGTGCAAACCGTCACTGGCAACGGCAATGTGTTTTCCGCCACAGGAGAAGTGCAAGCAGCGCATGATTTGCACCCCAAGCAGAAGAAATGAAAGCAGTATTTTGAATGCGTTATGTTGTAATGCAGATTGAATTTCTAATGAAAACTCAAAAAAACCCGCTGTTTTTGAAATAAGTCAGGTACAGTTTTAAGAGTTCTGCATCTACTTCGGTGCATTTGAGTTGTAAAAACTTCAATGCCTGTTGTGTTTGCGCATCATCAAAGGGTGGCTTTTCTGCAAACAAAAAAGTCGGTGAGCGCAACAAAAAGCTAACGGGTGCAAACACTTTATTACGCGGATCCGCTTGCGTGGCTTGCTTTAAGGCGTCCAGCCAGTGGGTGAAAGGTACTTTGGTCAAGCGATAGCCCACTTCTTCTAAAGCAGCATACACGCTGTTCCAATGCGTTGAGATTGGGTTGTATAAATGAAAAGCGGGGGGGTTATATTGGCTCTGTAATGCAAGTGCGATAATCGCATCGCTGGCAAAATCTACTGGAATCATATTAAGGCTGGTATCTACTTCTGGCACCTGCTGTAAATGGATGCAAGCTCTTAACATACTACACAAAAAATCTTGGGTGTTACCATTAATGCCAGTGCGGGTATCGCCCATAATGCGAGCGGTGCGATAGAGGCTGGCAGTTAAACCACGCGCTTGGGCTTCTCGTACTAAAGCTTCTGCGACCCATTTGCTTTGTTTGTAACCGCCTTTCAATTCTTCGCTGGGTACATCTGTTTCTTTAACCTGTTGAGCTTGTAAATGCGGTGGGCTGAAAAACACTGCCAAGGTTGACATACAATGCAGCGGCTTGCTGTGGTGTTGTGCCGCAAGGCGCAAAATTTCGTGCGTGCCCTGCACATTGGTGGCTTTCAATGCAGCATAAGAATAAAAAGAATTGACTTGTGCGGCACTGTGATAAATCACGTCAATTTGTTCTGCCAGTTGCTCAAACCGGTTTGGACTCAAACCCAATAAAGGCTGGGCTAAATCACCGTGAATAATTTTAATGCGCTCTGCATGGCTTTCATTCCATAAGCAATAGAATTGCAAATGCGCTTGCAATCGCTGATAGCCTTCTTGTTCTGTTGTGCAACGAATCAAGCAATGTACGGTTGCTTGGGTTTTGCGCAATAGCGTATCTAATAAATATACCCCTAAAAAACCACTCGCACCGGTTAAAAACACCTGACGCGGTGCTTGGTGAGGGTTGTTCAGTGGAGAAAATTGGATGCTGGCATCCAGTTGTACTTCTGCCTTAAGGTCAAGTTTCATTAGGGCGTCTTATTATTGGTTAAATGGAAAAATTCAAAAGCCAGTGGCGGATGTTTTTATAGAAAGTTAGAGCAATTTTAAGGCTTGTCCTTTCATTACAGCTTGAGTGCGGGTGCGCACGTCGAGCGCCTGTAAAATCCCGCGCACATGGCTTTTAACGGTTGTTTCGGATACACCCAGTTGCGTGGCGATGGTTTTATTGGGTAATCCTTGACTGAGGAGTGCTAAAACTTCCAATTGTCGGCGCGATAAGGTGGGCTGCGGCAGCAACAGGTGTTTGGGAAAGTATTGCTCGCCGCGCAACACGGCTTGCAAACCCTGTAACAAGAGGTCGCGTGTAGAGGTTTTGGGAAAATATGCCTGTACGCCCGCGGCTTGCGCTAAACGCACATCTTGATAACTTTCCGAAGCAGAGACAATCACTTGCGGACAATTGCTTGCCACTTCAGCTAACTGGGCGCAGCCTTGAAACCTTTCCATGCCAGGCATATTCAAGTCCAGAACTATTAAGTCAATCGCTGCTTGAGTATGCAGGATATCCAAGGCTTCAGCAATATTGCGTGCTTCCAACACTTCCACATGGGTGCTTAAATCTTCTAACACACTACGCAAGCCGTTGCGGAATACAGGGTGATCATCTGCGTGCAAAATTCTCATGTAAGCTTCTGCTTGGGGTGTTTTTCAAAAGATCGAGTGTTCAGCACTGGGTAAGAACCATTGGAATTACATACCAAGCAAAATAAGATGTTTGTGCTCATATTCCAGTTCTTCTCGGTACAGACGCTCCATTCCATCGGTGTTAAATAATAACAAATAACCCTGCATTAAGTTCATATGTTTTAAGTAGCGAGCAGTTTGCTGTATGCCTTCTTCACGCGAGTAGTTATCCTGTTGTAGTTTTAACACAAAGGCATTGCGCTGCCCTTGATAATTCATTGTGATACAACAGCGTCCATTGCCAATTGCCATGTCCCATTCAAATTCTGCTTGTTCCTGGGTTAATCTAAGCAAAAAAGCAATAAATAAGAGGTGCTGTCCGGCTTGTTTAAATTCGTAACGCTCAATCCAACTTTGTGCAAAACGACGATAAAAACGTTGAAATTCTTCTAGGCAATTATTCATATCAATGCTATTTGACAGCCAATAACTTTCAATATTCACTAAATCAGTGGGTAGGGATTCAAGAAACACTGAACTCATGGTTTTCAGTGCGAGGGTTTGATAAATCGGGTTGGCAAAGCGAATGGGCGGTTTGGGGGTGACAATGCCTTGACTGCGGACATAAGCCAGGGCGTCTTTGAATTGTGCAAAATCCGGCGCTTCGCCATTGATGATGGATTCTATAACTAATTTAACCGGGGGTTCACGGAGCTTTTTCAGTAGATTATCAATGTGGGTTTCGCGCCGTTCTAGCAGCAAATGCAGTGCCTTGTGCAAATGTTGCTCGGTGATTTTTACATAATAATCATTGCCTAGAATATCGGACACAATCAGATTAGCCAGTGCGTTAATCATCCAAGGCTGTCCTTGTGTCAAATCAAATAGATGCTCACACAAAACATCGGGAAACTCTTGTCCAGTGGCATCTGCGTGCTGACTCAAGAATTCATCCATTTCTTCGGCGCTAAACCAGCCCAAGCGCACTGCACCGCTGTTGACATTAAAGGGGGTATCCATACCGGGTGCGTCGGGGCGCGTTGCCTGCTTATGTCCTTCATAATCTTGCACATCGCGCAAGCCTACCAGCGCCACTGACTGCGGAAAACCGCGTGGTCTGCCTTCAAAACCGGAGCGTATTTGCCGCGTGAGCGCGAGGAAATAGGCATCATTTAAGGCATCAACTTCATCCAACATGAGCACTATCGGCTTGCGGTTGTGCCGCGCCCAATCGCTGAGATAATCTTGTAAATTATCAAAACGGGTGTTTTGTTCGCTCATTTCCATCGGCCACTCTGGCTCTTGCAAATTCAGGGTGGCTTGACGATACACGGCGGCGGCAATCATGCGCATGGCTTCATGGGTATCGCGCCCATTTGCTGCGGTCTGAATATTTACGGTTAATGCCGTGTAATTTCCTTGGCGATTAAGCTGTTCCATGAGCGCGTACAGGCAAGTGGTTTTACCTGTTTGGCGCGGTCCGTACAGGGTAAAATACTGTTGTCCATCAATGAGTTTGCGCACACATTTCAAGCGTTTTAAGGGATCAATCATGTAATGCAGATGAGCGCGGCAAGGACCTGCAATGTTGAAAAATTTGTCCATTGATGTCGCTTAAAGAGAACTCTCGGCTTTGCACAATGGCAGAGCGCCTTTCAGGTATGAAAAAATGGAGTTTGATGTACTGCACTTGGCATTCACTTAAACGCGGAGATTTTTTCTCCGGCGCATTTAGAGTATAAACTAGCCGCACTTCACTTTAGCCAATCTACCGGCATTCTTCATAATTCATTCATGTTAATTTTATTCAACAAGCCTTTTCGCGTATTGAGCCAATTTAGCCCGGAAGGCGATAAGCAAACACTTGCAGATTATCTGACAATACCCAGCGTGTATCCTGCCGGACGGCTGGATTATGACAGCGAAGGCTTATTGTTATTGACTGACAACGGGCGTTTGCAGCATCGTTTAAGCCACCCGCGCCATAAACAGGCAAAAACCTATTGGGTGCAAGTGGAAGGCGAACCCACTGCGGCGGCGGTGCAGCAGTTGCAAACAGGCGTGTTGCTCAACGACGGTCCAACCCTTCCCGCACAAGCACGCTTGATACCCGAACCGCCGCAGCTCTGGGCGCGTGAACCGCCGGTGCGCTATCGGACACAGATTCCCACTGCTTGGCTAGAACTGAAAATCTGCGAAGGGCGTAATCGCCAAGTGCGGCGCATGACGGCGGCGGTGGGTTATCCCACCTTGCGTTTAGTGCGTGCGGCGGTGGGGCGCTGGTGCTTGAACAACCTAGCGCCAGGGGATTATCTTGTGTTGCGCGACGAGACTATAGGCGCTTAATACGCAAAAACGGAGAAAAAACACATGGCACAGCTTTTAACAGTTTCCCGCGCAGCACGTCTAGTCGGCGTCAGTCGCGGCACCTTGCAGAAAAAAATCCGTAAAAATGAACTGGAAACATTCGAGGGCATGATTCAGGTATCGGATTTGTTGCGCGTCTATCCCAAAGCCCAGTTGGAAGATGATTCTTCGTTAGAGCGGGTGCGGCTCATCAAAGCCCAGGCTTCGCCCTCCAGCCGCGAGCAGCCACAGTTGCCGACGCCAGAAGTGTTGGCAACGCGCTTAACCAGCCTGAGCCGCGAACTGGTAGAAACGCGCCAGGATTTGCAGCATTATGCCAATCTGGTGCAGCAGTTAGCCGAGCGTTTGCACACTTTGCAACAACAGCACCCCAGCGTTGCAGTGCAGTCTTTGCTGGATTGGCTAACCACAGAACTGGCGCAGCGTTCCCAGGTTTCGCCGCGCAAAACCGAGCTATTGGTTAAAGATACGTTTTTGCGCCTGTTGTCAGCAAGCGTCAAAGTGATTCCCAGCGGCAAAGAGTTTTTTGTTGAAGGGCAGCATTCCTTGCTGGAAGCGGCGCTGAATGCGGGTTTAAGCATGAATTATGGTTGCACCAGCGGCAATTGTGGCGCTTGCAAAGCCCGCGTGTTATCAGGAGAAACCCTGAAAATCCGCGAACATAGCTATGCGCTCAGTGCGTCTGAACAAAATCTTGGCTATGTGCTGATGTGCTCTTACACGGCGGTCACAGACACTGTGCTGGAAGCCGCAGAAGCGCAAAGTGCCGAAGATATTCCCGCCCAGCGCATCAATGCGCAGCTCAAACAACGCACAGAAATTGGCGAAGATTTATTGATTGTGCAAGTGCAAACGCCAAAACACCAGAGTTTGCGCTTCATGGCGGGACAAAGCGTGCGCCTAACGCTGCATCCTGACAGCGCCGAGGCGTTCAGCGCCCAGTATCCAATTGCCAGTTGCCCGTGCGACGGACAACACCTGCAATTCCACATCCGCCGCCGCGCAAACAAGGCTTTCACTCGCACCCTGTTTGCCGAAACACAAGTCGGCGACCCCGTGCGTTTAGAAGGTCCCATCGGCATCTGTGGGCTATGCAAAGAAGAATCCGCGCCGCTGGTGTTCGTCGCCCAAGGCGACGGTTTCGCCGCGCTCAAAAGCCTGATTGAACAAGCAGTATCGGCTGACCGTGCCGAATCTTTGCGCCTCTACTGGATTGCCAGCGAACCCGCTGGACATTACATGAACAACCTGTGCCGCGCCTGGACGGACGCGCTGGATAACTTTAGCTATCTGCCGCTGCTGAGTCACGCCCACGAACCAGACGCCGCTTGGGTTGCGCAAGCCATCGCCGCCGACCATGCCGACTTAAGCCGCCGCCAATTCCATGTCGCAGGCGGCGCAGCCTTTGTCGCCCACTTGCGCGAACTGCTCATCCAGCAGCAATTGCCCGCCGCCCAGTATTTTGTGTTGGAGAATGCCCATGAACCGGCTTGATGAAGTGCCACGCATGAAATGGGGCGAGGTTGAAATCCCCGCCGCGCTTTACAATCAGGTGCGTTTAACCTGGTTACGCTCACGCAAGCCACAGAAATCCTTGCGTTTTTCCTCTGGTTTGCGGGATTTAGAAGTGATATTAGAAGAACACTGCTGGTATTGCGTGGATGCCAGCCTGAATGATTTACCCGTGCTGGCGTGGGATAATTTTCAGCACCGCCGCGACGCACTCCATACCCCGGTGCAATGCCGCTTAAGCCTCTACCACGCCCACGCCGAGCGGGTGTTAGAGCGCGTCCAGCAAGCCATCATGGGACATTTGCAGGCACACAGTGGCATCCTCAAATAAGTACCAAGTAATTTGATTTAAGCGCGATTAACCTTTTAATCTTTAGGGCGGTATTGCTTATTTCCTTTCGAGTTTATGCAGTAAACCCCGCCCCTTGGGCCTATACAATTATTGCTACTGGAACACGGACATTCTCCACCTGAAGAGCTTGTTTGAGGAAAAGAAGAGGGCGTTTGATGGTAATTTGAAGGCTTTTCATGTTGATGGTAATTTGAACTTTCATAGTCTAAAGTTTGCGTTGCTGGCATAACATCAGTCCTCTGTTCGCCATACGCTTCAGTAACCCAACCGTTGCTGGTATCCATTTTCTGCCCAGGTTTGAGATACACCCGAATATCGCCGCTGTGAATCAACACTGGCACAGCCACCTGATCCAGCGGCAGACTTTCTACTGCCAGTTCCAAACCAAACAAACCTTCTTCTTGTGGATTTTGTTTTTGATCAATCCAAACGGTGTTTTCCCCCTGCGAACGTATGATTAAACCATTCAAAGTGATATTGCTAGGCAATACCGCTTTAGGAGTTGGATTCGCCGTCGCGCTCGCTTGTTGTATTAAAGATTTTTGATACAAATGCGTCATTTCATTGCGTTCATGCTCAGTGAAAAACAAGCGCCCCAGCTTATCAGTAGCATGAGCCATATCAACACACAAGTATCCAAACAACAAACCCAGCAGCAAATAGTTTTTCATCAAAGTCTTACTCAAACACGCTGAGCCTCAACAAATCAGCGTGCTATTTTAGAAAAGGCTTATTCCATCTTCATTGTCACTAATGGCAAGCTATTGCCTTTAGTCCATTCGTGCATTGAACCTTCATAAATGCGAATATCAGATTTGTGCAATAAAGCAGATAAAATAAACCAAGGACCACTGGCTAAATGTCCACTATTACAATACACAATGATAGATTTATCCGTATTCAACCCCATTGCTTGCATGGCTTTTTCTAGTTCAATTGCCGCTAGAAATGTCGCTGGGCTATCGCCAGATACAAGCATCGGATGTGGAAAATGCTTGGCGTTTGGTATGTGTCCTTTGGCAGATACATAGGGTTTTTGCGCTATGCCCAAATAAAAATCTAAGGTACGCGCATCTAATAATTGCGCCGAACCTGTGTCAAGGGCTTGTTTCACTTCAGCAGTAGTCGCCAGAATGCTGTTGTTTTCACCCTTAATCGAGAAATTTCCGGGTTTAATTTCAGGCACTTCCTTGGTCGTTGCTTTACCTTCTTTTAACCACTGTGCAGTACCACCATCCAGCACTGCTACATTCTCATGCTGATAGTATTTCAATCCCCAATAAACTCGCGTACCAAAGGTTACTTCAGCAGAGTTTTTGCCATCTGTTGTCACCACCACAGCAGAATCCTCATTAACGCCTAAGCTACGCATTAAATGGCTAAATGCTTGTGCATCCGGCATCATCTTTTCTAACGCAACACCTTCAATGGTACGTTTTA
>DYPD01000061.1 GCA_020720115.1 Thiomargarita sp.
TAAATGAAAAAATATATGATAATTATAAACATTTTTTTGGGAATCTTACTATAAAGTGAAAGATGCTAAAGAGCGCATCATTCTTATTGAAGTACAGTTCTCACGGGAATTAGACTTTATGCAGCGTATTTTGTATGCCGGTGCTAAAGTCATTACTGAGCATTTAGCCTCCGGCAAAATCTACGCAGAAGTAAGCAAAGTTATTTCCATTAATATCTTGCATTTTGCAGCGGGCAAGGGCGATGATTATATTTATCATGGCACTACGCGCTTTATTAGCTTGCATAATCACAGCGAATTAGAACTCAGTGAGCAGCAAAAGCAACTTTATGGTGTACAAAAAATCGCGGATTTGCATCCTGAATACTATTTAATTGAACTACGCAACTTTAATGATGTGGCTAAAGAACCTTTAGATGAATTGATTTATTTCTTAAAAAATGAAGAAATCAAGGAAAACTTTACTGCCAAGGGTTTAATACAAGCTAAAGAAGCCTTGGATGTATTAAAAATGACGCATCAAGAGCGTCTTGCTTATGAGCAACATGAAGATGATTTGCATTACCAAGCCAGTATGTTTCACTCTAACTATATCCTAGGCAAAATAGAAGGCAAAGCCGAAGGTAGGGAGGAAGGCAGAGAGGAAGGACTGGCGCTTGGCGAAGCACAGGGTAGCAAAAAAGGTTTATTGGAAGCTGCTAGAAAAATGCAGCACGCTGGAATGACCGCTGCGCATATTGCAGAAATCACCGGTTTATCCCTAAATGAAATAGAAACTTTGTGAGTTTACGGAGCATATTATGCTGAAAAATCAACGTGGATTACTGGCGGTTATTGCATTGGTTCTGGGGCTTGGTTGGATTCTGCTGGCAAACTTCCTACCTTTGCCGCTGTGGTTAAAAATCCTGTTATTTGATAGCCAAGCGCAAACCTATCCTTGGACTATCCAAAATGTGATGTGGATTGCTTTTGCATTCTGTGGCGCAGAACTCTGGTATCGCTGGCATCATGCCAACGCCTGCCAACGGGTCTTGCGCAATCAGTATTTACCCGAAGACGCGACCACTGTTTTAATTCAAGAAGATATGAGCGCTATTTATAAAAAATTAAAAGATGTCCGTAATGAATTAGCAGATATTATTTGCAATTTAGCCTTGCGCTTTCAAGCGGGTAATGTGGTAGATGAATCTCATGCACTCTTGAATACGCGCCTAGAGCTTTGGCAGTATCAATTGGATATTCATTATAGTTTCATTCGCTATTTGATTTGGTTGATTCCAACCCTAGGTTTTATTGGTACGGTGGTCGGTATTTCTCGTGCTTTGAACTTCGCCGCGCTTGCCGATCCCAATGCGCCAACACTACTGGCACACTCAAGCGCGAATTGCAGGGCTATTTGATCACGGCGGATTACCAACGAACACCCCTCTGATACACAAAGTAGAGGACGGTACGCTGATTATTGTTGCCTGTAAGTCCACTATCGCTAGGGAAGCGGATATGCTATTCAACCATAAAAATCAACAGGTTAATAAACAGACTAATATCGCTGGCGATCTTAATGTGCAAGGTGATTTGGTAGGCGGCAATAAGCACGAGCATCATTACCACTTGCCAGTGCCTCCCGAACCCGAAAAGCCGGTGATAGACCTGGATCGCCTGCCGCAGCCGTCCACCGCCCTGCAAGGCCGCCAAGCGGAATTGGAAAAACTCGACAAGGCGTTCGATGATTCCAATGTGATTGCCGCTGCGATTGTCGCGCCCGGCGGCGTGGGCAAATCGGCTCTGACCGAGGAATGGCTGCAACGCATGGCGGCACGGCAATATGGCGGCGCGTTGCGGGTGTTTGCCTGGTCGTTTTACAGCCAGGGTTCGCACACCACCGCCACTTCCAGCCTGCCGTTTTTTCAGGAAGCCTTGCCGTTTTTCGGCTTGGAGGGCGAATTGCCCAAAGACGAAGCGGAGAAAGGCCGGGCGCTGGCGGAATGCCTCAAGCGCCGTCCGTTCGTGCTGATTCTCGACGGATTGGAACCGCTGCAACATCCCCTGCATTTCCTGGACGGCGAACTCAAGGACACCGCGCTCAAAAGCCTGTTCAGCGCTCTGCATCGGATGCGGGCGGAAAACAGTCTGGTGTTGTTTTCCTCGCGCCAGAAACTCTACGAATTTTATAACTGGCGGCCTGAACGCTATTGCCAGCTTGACCTGCACACCCTGGACAATGCTACCGGCGCGGCGGTGTTGCGGCATTTGGGTGTGGAAGGCAAGGCGGAAGAACTGCAAACCGCCAGCGGCAAACTCGGCGGCCACGCGCTGGCGCTAGTGTTGCTGGGGCGGATGCTGGTGAAACACCATCAGCGCGACATTCGCCGCATGGATAAACTGCCGGATTTGTTTGCCGAGGAAAAAGATGGCGGCCATGCTCTGCGGGTGATGCAGTGGTACGACAATTACTGGTCGGAAAACGCGCCGGAACGCGCTTTTTTGTATCTGCTTGGCTTGTTTGACCGCCCGATGGGCGACCCGGAACGCAAGGTTCTGTTTGAAAAAGCGGAAATCGCCAAGCCGCTGGCGGCTTTGAACGAGGATGAATTTCATGCGCTGGAGCGGAATTTGGAGGAATTAGGATTGTTGTTGCCGGGGCCGAGGATTCGGGTGGAGTGGGATTGTCATCCTGTAGTAAGAACTTTCTTTGGTAGAACTTTTAAAAAAACAGCTTATTTTTCAAATATTGCCATAATATATTGTTTTTGTTTTATCAGGAGATACCGAATGAATATTATCCTAGTACAGAGAAATCTCTTGAGCCATTGTATAGATCCTTGTTTCATGGTTGTCTATGTGATGAGTACAGAAAAGCTTGGCACATATTTCGTAATAGAATACGGAGAGAAGAGACTCATTATAGTATTTATGTACTTGGACTACATGCTAAAGATTTAGAGTTCTTATTGTATATTTTGCCTTATTCAAAGTCATTAGAAGATAAGGATGCCACTTTTTTATTTGCATCAATTTCTTTTTGTCTTATGTCAATGGGGCGTTTAGAAGAATCGATATTTTTTAGGGAGAAAGACATTGCTTTATCTGAAATAATTAAAGATTGGGATGGCGTAGGAAGGTCTTGTGAGAATCTTATAAATAGCCTAATTCCTATAGGAAAGTTAGCTGAATGTATGGCACCAGCAAGAAATGCTCTTGATTTTTCAAGCAGACATGATAATTGGTTCAGAAAAAGGTCTGCCCATTCTTTTATGGCTGTAACATTACATAAACAAGGTAGATTATATGAAGCATTATCCGAGTTTCATATTGCAGAAGAAATACAAATAGAAAGCACACCCAACGATAAATTTCTTCATTGGTATTCAGGAGCAACTTATTGTGCTTTACTTCTTGATATGACATGCCGCAATGTTGATGTAGAAAAAATACTTTTGCGTGGCTTTTATGGATTAGAGTTTGCAAAAGAAAAAGAACACTCACTTAGTATTGCTTTAGATAACTTAACTATAGCCAGATGTGTATCATATCTAAATACAAAAAACTGCAACAAAACAGCTATCAATGAGGTTAAGTTCCCTGAATATCAGTTGTCTACAAAATTATCAGAAAATGAATTTTTTGATTTATCATTGGAATATATTGAGAAATCAACCTTTATTTTATATTTACCGGAGATTCTTATTTTTAGAGCCTCCTACTACAAGAATAAGTATGATTTCCCATTAAGCTATGGTGCGCTTAATAACGCTCAGATAGTTATAGGAAATTTCCGGCTAAGGCTCTACGCCACCGACGCCGCCCTTCTCAGCGGTCATTTGTCCCTGGATTGCAAAGAAAATCCCCCCGAAGAAATGGACGACGAACTCACCCTTGGCCCCAATTGCGCGCCGCGTGAGGATTACATCGGACGCGCCCAGGCGCACCACAAACGCGCCGCGCAATTGATAGAAAGCACTGGTTACCACCTGCGTGACCCTGAATTGACCCTGCTGGAAGCCCGCATTGATTTTTACCGGAAACAAGACCCGCGCCCGGCTTTGGACAAATCGCGCAAGCGCCTGGAAGAAATGGGCTATTGGGGCTTGTTGCCGGAATGGGAACGGGTGGCGGCAGAGTGTGGGTATTGATTATGCAGCGACACAGAGCAAATCAGGATAACAATCCTTTACCAACAAGTGGGTAAGTGTCTGTTGTTTGCTAGTAGCGTGATGAGAATGATTTTATAAAAAATTTATATATTTTTACAACATTAAACAATTAGTTAAGCAATTAAAAATTCCATAACTCCTGTGCATATCCAAGTTCATTACATTTGTATTTTTGTTTATCTTTATATGCTTTGAACCACATTCAGGACAATTCATATTTATCTCATTTTTAAGGTTATTTATGGATTCAATTGTTTTCTAAAATCATTTTCATTGCATCACTACCCAGAATATTTTATGCTTTGTTATTCATTTCATGTGTTTTTGCTATATAAAGCATCTCTGCAATCCTTTCTTGAACAAGGACATTCCATGCCTCTTTCGGACAATGCCGAGCTTATCATTATCATTCCGGCAAAAAATGAAGCAGCTTCTGTCGCGCAGGTTATTGCGGATATTCGGGTGCATTTTTCTGGCGCGATTTTGGTAGTCAATGATGCCAGCACGGATAAAACCGAAAGTATTGCCCGCGCTGCGGGGGCGCATGTGCTGAATTTAAGCGTTTCTTTGGGTGCGTGGGGGGCGATGCAGACCGGTTTGCGTTATGCGCAACAACAGGGCTACCAAATCGCTATTACGATGGATGCTGATGGACAGCATCGTGCAGAGACCTTGCTCAACCTATTGTTGCCTTTGGAAGCGGACGAAGCTGATGTGGTGATCGGGGCTTGCGTCGAGCGCGGTAGCCCAGCACGGCACTTCGCTTGGGCGTTGTTTCGCTGGCTTTCTGGCATTACGCAAGAGGACTTGACCTCCGGTTTGCGGGCTTATAACCATCGCGCTATTGCTTTGTTGGCTTCTAGCCAAGCAACATTGCTGGATTATCAGGATTTAGGCGTGCTATTGTTACTGCATGTGGCAAAGCTGCGCATTCTCGAAACGCCGATTGCGATGCATTCCAGGGCTGACGGCAAATCACGCATATTTAGTTCTTGGTGGGCGGTCGGTAAATACATGGTTTACACTGCTACTTTGTGCGTGGCACGCGGCTCACGCCTACCGATTATTCAACGACATTCTTTTGTAAAATCCTATGATTAGTTACCAAATTACATCAGGTATTTTAGGGCTTGGTATCGCGGGCACTATCATTGTGCTCATCCGCCGCGATCACCTACATACGCATCATGCTGGCTGGTGGCTGCTAATTGCTTTTTCAATCGCCCTGCTCGGTATTTTCCCCTATATTGTGGATACTTTGGCGACTTATCTGAATGTTCGCTACCCACCAACGCTGTTGTTTACCGGTGGCTTGGGGATGTTGCTGGTGAAGGCGCTGACCATTGATATTCAGCAATCGCAGCAAGAGCGTAAAATCCGCCGCATGGCACAGCGTTTGGCATTATTAGAAGATGAGTTAAAGCAACTCAAGATGGATGTTTAAATTAGTTGAATAAGTTTAGTGTCCATTTCCTTAATTTATCAGCAAGGATTTTTATGGAAAACATTATTAAACAATTACTAGATGCTGAAGTACGCGCAGAAACTCTGGTAAATAATGCCAAAGCTGAACGTAAACTCATGGTTGATCAAGCACTGGCTGATATTCAACAAGAAGAGCAGCAATTTGAAGCCCGTCTTCCAGAACTTCATGCAGATTTCTTAAGCAAAGCACAAAATCGTGCAGAACAAAGTATCGGCGAATTGCAACGGCGCTATCAAGAACGCACGCAACAACTCAGTGCCTTGGCTAAACAACATGAAGCTGAAAGCCTAGAAACTGCACTGCGTTTATTGACTGCAACCCATTGACCAGCCATGAACTTGCAACCGCGTCATCCCTACCTGAATACTCGCGTGTCTTTACTCGCTGCGCGCTTGATTTCAATCGGGCAACTAGAACATTTTGCGCACCAAGCAGTTGAGCAACGCAGTTATGACAGTGGCGAGTTGCTCAACACCTCGTCTGAACTTGGCTTACAGCAAGTACTCAATCAAGAAATTAGCCATCCACACCAGGTATTTCTTGTCCTAACACAAGGCTTCATGAATGATTTCATGGTGCTAGTGCGCCCTTTGAGCGGTAGCGAACGAGATTTCCTGATTTATTGGCTACGCAAATATGAAATTGCCAACCTTAAAGCTATCATGCGCGGTAAAATGGCGGGCTTAAAAGCCGATCAAATCCGCCACCAGGGATTGCACGACATTAGCCCTTTCAATAGCCTGCCCATTGACGAACTCTTAGCCACCGAAGATACCGCAGAAATGCTCCGTCAATTAGCCCACAGTCCCTACTCAGAAGCCGCTGAACAAGCGCGACAAGTACATGAAAAACAACAAAGCTTTTATGCAGTAGAAGCCACTATTGCGCACCGCTACCTGTCTGGTTTATTGCGTCGTGCCCGCGGCATCAGTGCAGACAGCGAACGCACGCCCTTATTATCTATCGTCGGTTTATTACTCGAACGCTTTAATCTCATTTGGGCATTACGCTATCGCTTTACCTATCAACTTTCTCCCGCCGAAACCTATTATTTGCTGATTTCTAGTGCAGGTTCGCGTTTAACCGGACAAGCCTTAAGTAGCTTAGTACAAGCCAGTTCTATTGAACAGATGTTGGCGCATTTACCCGAAGATTTGCAAGAACAACTAGAAAACACTCATAGCATTACCCGCATTGAACAAAGCATTGAAGCCTACGTTAGAACACAGGCGCGTCATTTACTGCAACGTTCTTCCAGTGCTTTGGCGCGTGCTTTTGCCTATTTACTCTTGCGTGAATGTGAAGTGCTGCGTCTACTTGCTATTGTACAAGGGCGGCATATGCAGTTGCCAACAGAAATCATTATGCAAGGCGTAGGGTTAGCAGATGTAGGAATAAATTTATAAAGAACATCTAGCAAAATTTCATTTATTCAGCCTATGTTGTTTTCCAATGCGTTATTTTTGACAGGTATTGTATGTTTAAGCCCCTAACGATGCAGCGCATGAGCTTAAAAACCATGCGCGATGATGCGCCGCTGGCGATGTTAGTGCTGGCAAATGCAGGTGTGTTTGCACCAGAAAGCGCGCAACTACCAGATGAAATATTGACGTGGCGCCCCTCTGAAACCTATAACAAGGTATTTTCCAGTGCTAAAAGCCGGTTAGAAAAAATTGCCCAGCGCATTAGTTTTCCTCGCCGAGGTCAATTAGTCGAATTAGAGCCTATTAGTTTTGTTGACCTAGAAAAAATAAATGAAAGTCTAGGTCATTGCTGGACGCACTTATCCAAACAAGAAGAGCAATTACACAAACTCCAAGAAGAATATCGCCGTATCGAAAACCTGAAAAATTCCTTAGAAATATTCAAGCATCTGGATTTTGATTTAAGTCTATTGCAACGTCAGCAAAAATTTCTTGATCTGCATATAGGTACTTTACCTTTAGCAGACAGCGAACGGTTTAAACAAGCCATTGCTTTAGAAGAAAACTATTTTACCAATAGCTTTCACAAAACCTTGGATACTGCCTATGTACTAATTGTAGGTGCGGGTGCGCAGACCTCGGCAGAAAACATTCAAAAGCTATTGAAAACCTCCAATTTTCAATCCCTCACTATACCGCAAGAATTTGCCGACAAACCAGAAAATATTCAGCACACTCTAAACAAGCAGCTCTTACAGATTAAATCACAGATGCAAATTTGCCATGCAGAGTTGACTGATTTGCAAAGAGTCTGGCGTGAAGAATTGAGCGAAATAGCTTGTCAATTACAGCGAGCAGAACCTTACGCCAGTGTTGCCAATGTACTGCGTGGTGGTCATAGTGGTTTAACCCTGATTGAAGGTTGGATACCGGAACGTGATTCTAAACAACTACAACAGGCTTTACAGGCAAAATTACAACAGCCTTTTGTGTTAAGTTTACGCAAGCCGCATCGAGAAGAAATGGAACAGGTGCCGACTTTATTAGAACACCCTAAGTTCTTTCAAGTTTTTGCAGGATTGGTACGGAATTTTGGCATTCCAAGTTATACTGAAATTGATCCCACGATTTTGTTTGCCATTAGTTTTATATTAATGTTTGGTATGATGTTTGGAGATATTGGCCACGGGGCGGTTGTTGCGCTGGTGGGTTTTTATTTTCGCGCAAAACTACAAGACTTTTCTGTGCTTATAATGAGTATCGGTATTTCTTCTGTATTCTTTGGTTTTTTATATGGCAGTCTGTTTGGTTATGAAGACATCATTCATGCTGTTTGGATTGCTCCATTAACCAATCCTATGCTGATGCTTACAGTTGCTTTATTCTGGGGTGTGAGTTTTATTCTGATTGCTTCTGCGTTGAAAGTTTATAATTTACTGAAAGCAGGTTTAGTCCATGAAGCTTGGCTCGATAATCAAGGCGTAGCTGGCATTATGTTTTATTTAAGTCTGTTGTATATGGGCGGGCAAATGATGAAAGGCAACGGGCTAAGCACCTTCAGTTTGCTTTTTATGCTGCTACCCTTTACAGTTATTTTAGGATTTAAATGGTATGAGTTTCGTAAACTAGAGTTAATGGAGCGTTCTATTGTGGTGTTAGTAGAAGGCTTTGAAACTATCATGAATTTTATTTCAAATACACTCTCCTTTATGCGTGTTGCGGCTTTCAGTTTGAATCATGCTGCGTTAGCCTTAGCTGTATTTACCATTGCTAATCTAATGGATACTTTTGGACACTGGACGACCGTCTTATTGGGAAATCTATTTATCCTCATTGTAGAAGGCGCTATTGTTGCTATTCAAGCATTGAGATTAGAATATTACGAGGGCTTTGTGCGTTTCTTTAGCGGTACTGGTAAAGCTTTCACTCCACTTCAAATTTCTTAAATACACTTGCCCATTTTGCTATCTAATTAGCACTTGATAAGGAGATGCTTATGTACTTTTCAGTTGTTTTTATGAGTTTGGTGATTTTATCCACCCTAATGATAGGCTTTTACTATCAGATGCACCCCACGCCTGAAGCCGCGCAAGCTGTTGCTATGCGACGTTTGAAGATAGTATTTAGCATTAATGTGATAAGTTTTGTGGGCGGATTAGTCGTCTTGTTGCTTATGGCGTTACAAACGGTTATGGCTGAACCTGCTGTGACGGGTGCTACTAAAGAAATTTCTATGGGTTTAGGTCTTGGTATCATTGGTGCGGGGATTCCTGCTGCAATGGCAACCTTGGGGGCAGGTTTGGCGGTTGGTCCTATTGGTGCAGCCGCTTTAGCAGTAGTGGTAGAAAAACCTGAAGCTTTGGGGCGCAGTTTGATTTTTATCGGATTGGCAGAAGGGATTGCGATTTATGGTGTGGTGGTTACCGTTCTGTTGTTGGATAAACTCTAATGCGTTTATTGGCTTTAGGTTCTGCCGGTTTAATGGAAGGATTCAATTTGCTGGGGTTTGAAACCTACCCAGATGCGAATCCTTCTATGCTCGAAAATCTACTCTGTGATTTATTGGCAAAAAAAGAAAAAGCACTGGTTTTTATTGAGCAAAATTTGCTCACTCACACGGGTGCCTGCTATCAGCGTATACGCGAAGATAGTGGGGAAGTTGTGCTTATTGCTTTGCCGCCGCTTAATGATCCACAAAACTATCATCCACCCGTAGAAGCATTGGTAAAACGTGTATTAGGTTCAGCAGCATTGGGAGAATAAAGCAATTATAGGCTTTATCTAGTGCACTCTGTTTTTAGGATGATGGCTAATGGCTTTTCAAAAGTATAAAAGCATTGCGCAAGTGCAAGAAGAATATGCTATACGCTTAAAAGAAGAAAATTTCATTCCTGGTAATGCGTTTGTAGCAAATCCAGTGTTTCTCCAAGAACTCAATTTCAATATCTATAATCTGGATGCTTTTTCTTCTGAAGCTGCACGTTGTGAATTGGTGATTTTACCTATCTTAAGAGAGGTTTATAAAACCTATGTCAATGGCTTGTCTTTGTGGATACAGAAATCTATTAGGTATGACAAGAGATTGAATGGCACACCAGATTATATGGTTTCTAAACGTTCGCAACTGGGTAAAAACATTTTAGAATATCCTGTGGTGATGGTAGTTGAAGCAAAAAAAAATGATTTTGAACAAGGCTGGGGACAGTGTTTGGCAGAATTGGTCGCTGCACAGAAATTAAATGTAGAGTCTAATCGTGTGGTTTATGGCGTAGTGACTGATGGTAAATACTGGGAATTTGGCAAATTAGAGCAACAACGCTTTAGCCGTAATCAAGATAGTTTTCCTATTACTCAAATTGAAATGGTTATGGGTGCTGTAGATTTTATTTTTTCTGAAAGTCAGTTAAACCTGAAGTGAGCGACATTATGGCAAGTAGCGAAAAACTCAATGAAACTCAGCAGGCTCAGGCATTAGAGAATGCTATTATTCAGCGTGCTCAAGCACTGGCAGATGAGCAGCGAGAGTTGGGGCGGCGTCAGGCGGAGCGTATGAAAAGCGATTTTTCAGCCCGGATGCAGATACGCGAAGAGCGTGAATTGCGGGCGGCTAAATCTGCTGCGGATCGGGAGTATCACCGTCGTGTGCAAGCCAGTGAATTGCAGATGCAAGCGGAATTAGATCGTCAGCGTTGGGCGTTGGTGCAAGCAGTTATGCAGAATCTCATGGAAAGCTTGCAGCAATTGCGTACCGACCACGACAATTATCAGCAAATGTTGCAACAGGATTTGTGTAAAGCGGCGCAAGCCATTGAGCAAAAAGTTTTAATGGTACAGGTGGTGGCTGAAGATTATGAATGGCTTGCACCGCAATGGGAAACTATTGCTCAGGTTGCTGCACCAGTAGAATGCAAGTTGCAAGTAATGCCGGTGAATCAACCATGCAGCGGTGGTTTGCTCTGTTATACGGAAGATCAACGTATTTGCATTGATTTTACTTTTGAAGGTAAAGTTGAACTGATGCGTGATGAACTTCAGCAAGCGATTCTTTCGCGTTTATTACCTGCTAAGATTTCTAGTGAATATATGAGTCTTTTGTTTAATGGATGATTAAATGCCTATCATTTCTTAACACTCACTGCATACAACTGAAGAAGCGGCTTAATCATGGGAAAAATCATCGAAATCAACGGACCTATTGTACGGGTTGAATTGCCAGGTGTGAGCAACGGCGAACAGGTGCGTGTGGGGCATTTGGGCTTGGTGGGTGAGGTCATAGGATTGGAAGGCAATGAGGCGATTGTCCAGGTTTATGAATCCACTGAATCTTTGATGCCTGGGGGTCACGCTGAGCCGTTGGGGCATCCGCTGTCGGTGGAACTGGGTCCTGGGTTGTTAGGACAGATTTTTGATGGTGTGCAGCGACCCTTGCCAGTGATTTTTGCGCAAAGCGGTGATTACATTGCTCGCGGCTTAAATATTCCGCCGTTGGATCGCAAGGCGGCGTGGGCTTTTAAGCCGAGTAAGAAACTCAAGATTGGTGATCAGGTGCAGGGTGGTGAGGTGTTGGGTAAGGTTGAGGAAACTAAAACCATTGCGCACCGTATTTTAGTGCCGCCTGAGGTGTTTGGTGAATTGTTGGAGCTGGTGCAATCAGGGACTTATGGTATTGAACGGGTGATTGCTAAACTCAAGCAAGCCAACGGCTCTGTTATTGAGTTGAAAATGTATCACCGCTGGCCTGTGCGTAGTCCACGTCCGTATAAGCAACGTGACCATGCAGTAGCGCCGTTGCTGACCGGACAGCGTATTTTGGATACTTTTTTTCCGTTGCTTAAAGGCGGGAAGGCGGCGGTGCCGGGTCCATTTGGGGCGGGTAAAACGATGGTGCAGCAGCAGATTGCCCGCTGGTCAAATGCTGATATTGTGATTTATGTTGGCTGTGGTGAGCGCGGTAACGAATTAGTGGATGTGTTGGAAAGTTTCCCTGAGCTGATCGATCCGCACACTGGGCGTTCCTTGATGGAGCGCACCTTGCTGGTGGCGAACACGTCCAATATGCCGGTGGTGGCACGGGAAGCCTCGATTTATGTGGGCATTACTATCGCTGAATATTTCCGCGATCAGGGCTATGATGTGGTAATGGTAGCTGATTCTACTAGCCGTTGGGCGGAGGCTTTGCGCGAAGTGTCGGGGCGTTTGGGACAAATGCCGGTCGAAGAGGGCTATCCGGCGTATCTGGCTTCGCGTTTGGCGGCTTTTTATGAACGTGCCGGACGGGTAGAAAGCCTCGGTGGGCTGCATGGCTCAGTCACGCTGATTGGCGCTGTGTCGCCGCCCGGGGGGGATTTTTCTGAGCCTGTCACTAGCCATACCAAGGAAATCGTGCAAACTTTTTGGGCGCTGTCTAAAGAACTGGCGGATGCTCGGCATTATCCTTCGGTGGATTGGAACGACAGCTTTTCTGATTATGTAAACACGGCAAAAAAATGGTGGAGTGCGGAAATCGATCCACGCTGGGCGCAGTTGCGTGCTGAAGCCTTGAGTTTGCTGGCACAAGCCGATGAATTATCAAGAATTGTGAATTTGGTGGGACCCGAAGCCCTGTCTTCGCAACAGCGTTGGGTGCTGGAGGGGGCGCGTTTAATCCGCGAAGGCTTGTTGCAACAAAGCGCCTTGGATGAAGTGGACAGCTTTTGCTCACCACAAAAACAATTCGCGCTGTTGGCGATCATGTTGCAGATTTTTCATCATGGCAACAGCCTGCTGCAATTGGATGTGCCTATTCAACAACTCTCTAGCCTGCCTATTCTGGCTAAAGCACGGCGCATTAAATCTGAATACCGCAGTGAACAAATGGAAGAGTTTGCTGCTTTTCAAGAACAAATCCGCGAAGTATTTGGCAAATTGCGCTCTGAATACAGTCAAATCGCAGCAGGCGCAGAAACCCCCAAAGCGCCCATTGCTGAAGAAGCCGAGCTATGAAAATAGTCGAAGTTCCTCTACTTGCGGCTGCTAGGAGTTGGTTGTGGTGAATTATGGACGCTATATCAAAGAGCATTTGATTCAGCCCATGCGTGATTTTTATCGCACGCAGCGGGTGCAAGCGCAGGTTAAAAAACAGCATACAGAACTGGGGCTTGAGCATTTCAAGCGGGCGTTTAATGATAAGTTGGCGCACAACCAGGTGCGTTTGCTCAATCATGCCACTGATAACGATCACTACATGGCGCTTTCTTAT
Organism: Thiomargarita sp.; assembly: GCA_020720115.1. Classification (GTDB taxonomy): domain Bacteria; phylum Pseudomonadota; class Gammaproteobacteria; order Beggiatoales; family Beggiatoaceae; genus BB31. The sequence continues at coordinate 13,303 of DYPD01000061.1, forward strand.
GCCATCCGTGATCGCCTGATTAATCGTTGGTTAAAATCCCTAGAGACCTACCACACGCAGGATGTGCGTCGGGTGTGCTATTTTTCAGCGGAATTTTTAATCGGGCGGCAGTTGGGGCAAAACCTGCTGCATTCTGATTGTTGGGAAACAGCGCAACAGGGTTTGCAGGAATTAGGGCTGGATTTGTACGAAATTCTCGCTTGGGAGCCTGATCCGGGACTGGGCAACGGCGGTTTGGGGCGCCTGGCGGCTTGTTATCTGGAATCGCTGGCAACCTTAGATATTCCCGCTATTGGTTACGGCATCCGCTACGAGTTCGGTATTTTCGAGCAACTCATTAAAAACGGCTGGCAAATGGAGCGCCCGGATTACTGGCTGCAATTAGGCAATCCTTGGGAAATTCCGCGTCCCGATTATCGAGTGGAAATAAAACTCGGCGGACGCACCGAATTTTATATTGATGAGCAAGGGTGGCAACGGGTGCGCTGGATAGCGGATCGCACCGTGCAGGGCACGCCTTACGATACCCTGGTGCCCGGCTACGATACCCATACGGTTGGCACTTTGCGCCTGTGGATGGCAAAAGCCAGCCAAGCCTTTAATTTTCAATTGTTTAACGACGGTGATTATACCCGTGCGGTGGCGGACAAAACCTATTCCGAAAACATCACTAAGGTCTTGTATCCAAACGATAAAACTCCGCAAGGGCAAGAACTACGCCTGACCCAGCAGTACTTTTTCGTGTCCTGTTCGCTGCAAGACATGATTCGCATTCACCTGAATAAAAACGCGGATTTGTCCAATTTCCACGAAAAAATGACGGTGCAACTCAACGACACGCATCCTGCAATTGCTATAGCTGAACTCATGCGCTTACTGATTGACGATCACTACATGAGTTGGGAAAAAGCTTGGCACATCAGTTCCCATACTTTTGCTTATACCAATCACACGCTGCTGCCAGAGGCACTAGAACGCTGGCCCGTGCGCTTGTTTATGCACTTGCTGCCGCGCCATTTAGAAATTATTTACGAAATTAATCGGCGCTTTTTATACGAAGTGCAGGTACGTTATCCTCACGAGCCGGGCATTTTAGGGCGCTTGTCGCTGATTGAAGAATGGCCTGAAAAACAAGTGCGCATGGCGCATTTGGCGTGCGTAGGCAGCTATGCTATCAACGGCGTTGCAGCGATTCATTCTGAACTACTGAAAAGCGATTTATTGCGTGACTTTTATCATCTGTGGCCAGAAAAATTCACCAATGTCACCAATGGCGTCACCCCGCGCCGTTGGCTGTTGCTCAGTAATCCTAAGCTGTCTAACCTGCTCACTGATACGCTGGGACCTGAGTGGGTGACGGATTTAAGCAAACTGCGGACGCTGGAAAATTATCTGGATAATGCACAATTTTGCGCTGCTTGGCGCGGTATCAAGCAAGAAAACAAGCAAGATTTAGCTGAGTGCATTCTGCGCAGTCATGGCGTAGAAGTGAATCCCGATTCTTTGTTTGACATCCAGATCAAACGCCTGCATGAGTACAAACGGCAATTGCTCAAAGTGCTGCACATCATTGCGCTGTATCATCGCATTAAAGCCAATCCCCAGGCGCCTTGGCAGCCGATCACTTTCTTATTCGGTGCTAAAGCCGCGCCGGGTTATCACATGGCGAAACTGATTATTAAATTGATTAATTCAGTGGCAGAAGTGATTAATGGAGACGCTGAAGTCAATGCTTATCTGAGCGTATTTTTTCTACCCAATTTCAATGTTTCTACCGGAGAGAAAATCTACCCAGCCGCGGATTTGTCGGAGCAAATTTCCTTAGCGGGCAAAGAGGCTTCTGGTACGGGCAATATGAAATTCGCGCTCAATGGTGCGCTGACCATAGGGACTTTGGATGGTGCAAACATAGAAATCCGTGAGCAAGTCGGCGCGGAAAATATGTTTACCTTTGGTTTGACCGTTGAAGAAGTGAAACAATTGCAAACTAGCGGCTATAACCCGCGTGATTTCTACGCGGCTGATCCCACTTTGCGAGCAGTCATCAATCACATTGCTTCTGGTTTTTTCTCGCCTGACGAACCTACGCTGTTTCAGCCTATTGTAGATAGCCTGCTGTGTCACGACGAATACCTGCTGTTAGCGGATTTTCAGGCATATTTGCGTTGCTACGAGCAGGTTTTAGAAGCTTATCGGGATCAAGCGCACTGGACGCGCATGTCTATTTTGAACACCGCACGGGTAGGCTTTTTTTCTTCCGACCGCAGCATTCAGGAATATTGCCAAAAAATTTGGCAAGTGCAGGCAGTGACCGTTGAATGCCCACAAGAATGCCGAGAAATCCCTGGCAGTGCTATTGCGGGCTTTTAAGCGCAACCCACCTCTTACCGGCTTACTTCTTCACCACAAATTCCACCGCTGGGGTTTCCTGTATCCCCTCTGGCAGATACACCCGCGCTTGCACCTGGTGCGTACCAGGTTCTAAATTCCACACAAAGGTGCTGGATTGATTAACGCCCGCTATCTCGCCGTCAACCCACCATTCCACTTCTTCCGCATCAGGAAACTGCGTATTGAGCGCCAGGGTAAAGGCTTCATATTCATCAGGAATACGCGGATCCATTGCCATTTGCAAACCAGGACTGGGTTGGCGCAAACGCAATTCGTCGGGCGTGGCGGGATTAGGCACTACATGAGGCTGGGTAGCGGAAGGCTCTGTACCAGGCACGAACCATTCAGTGCGCGAAGCACAGTTTTTATCAGCCGGCAAGCCGGTATCACGACAAATTTCTAAGCGCACCAAATTTGACGGCAGCGGTAAAGCACGGGTGTCATCAAAACGCGACACTTCAGCAAACAGGCTGCGCAACACCAGCGCCGAGCCGCTACTGCCAGAAACCTGTGCCATGGGTTCATTATCCAAATTCCCCAACCACACGCCGATGCAGTAATGGTGATTAAAGCCCACCGCCCAGGCGTCATGATAATCATTTGAAGTGCCTGTTTTTACAGCAGTTTGCACCGGAAAGCGTAAAAGTGCGCCAGAGCCAAACTCAAGCCGCCGCGCATCTGAATCGGATAAAATATTGGCAATAATGGCACTGACAGCACTGCTGAAAACGCGCTGAGGCGGGGGATTGTCCTCATGTAGCAACGAGCGCAACGGCTGAAATTGCCCGTCTGCGGCAAGGCTGGCGTAAGCCTGCACCAATTCCAACAAGCTGATTTCACCATTACCCAGCGCCAAACCATCACCATAAAAATCCGGGTGCGCATCTAAGCTGTACATACCCAAATTATGCAAAGTCTGCAAAAAACGCCCAACCCCGACAAATTGCACGGTACGCACAGCCGGCACATTCAGGGAATTGCCCAGCGCGTCACGCAAGCGCAACCAGCCATGATAGCTGCGGCTATAGTTGCGATAAGAATGCAAGCCCACGCCCACCGATTCCGACAACGGACTGTCTTCAATCAGCGTTGCTGCTGTCCAGCCGTTTTCCAATGCCAGTGCATAGATGAAGGGTTTCAGCGTTGAGCCTGGCTGACGCAACGTGGTCACCGCATCAATGTGGCTGCCAGGCACAGCCGCATCCAATTGTCCGGCATTGACCCAAGCCAAGATTTCCCGCGTTTGATAATCCACAATCAGCGCCGCGCCATTGCGTACGCCTTTATCTCGCAGGCTTTCCAAGCGTTGATCTAAAATTGCCTGCGCACGCCCTTGCAACACCGCATCCAGTGTTGTCACCAATTTGCTGCCAGTCGCTTGCGGCTGTTGCGCGTGATCCTGATAAATATGCTGTACAAAATGCGTGGCTTGCACGGGTAATTCTGGGCTATGCAGCTCTAACCGCGCATCGTGCAAAACCTGCACCTCTTGCGCCTGTAGAAAACCAGCCATTTGCATCCGTTGCGCAAGAATCTCCAAGGGTTGGCTCAAATCCTTGTCACCACTACGCAAATCCAAACGACTGGGAGAACGCACCAACACCGCCAGCGTGAGCATTTCCTGAAGATTAAGCGTATCCAGTTCGCGGTCAAAATAATGCCGCGCCGCTTGCGCCACGCCGCGCAATTGCCTTGCATAGTGAATTTGGTTTAAGTAAAACTCCAGAATTTCGCCTTTACTGAAACGCCTTTCTAACTGTATGGCTTCAAAGGTTTCCAGCCAGCGCGACCAGAAAGTGCGCGGGCGCGGATGCAACATGCGCACACTTTGCTCAGTGATGGTGCTGGCGCCGCGCACAATGCGTCTGGCTAACAGGTTCTGCAACAGCGCGTGCCATCGCGCTTGCCAATCCACGCCTAGGTGCGAGAAAAAGCGTTTATCTTCAGCAAAAATAAAAGCCTGTTGCAGTATCGCTGGAATTTCATGCAACCCGCGATAATCATGCAAATTCCAATAGTTTTGGTAAGTCACTGTCAGCGGCAATTGCTGACGATCCAAAATTTGCACCTTGTACGCCTGTGCCTGAGCAAAATCTAAATAAGGCGGAAAGGGACGCATATCGCGCCAAGTTTTCCACGCCAGTAGCGCAAGCAGCAGCAATGCAACAGATAAAAGGTATTTTTTCCCTGCATTCATATTTTCCATCTCGACTCAATTCACAAAACTAAAGTTTTTATAAAAAACCAGGTTTTCAGTGCTATCTTCCAGGCATCTCTTGAGCAAAAGCGCAGTTTTATACAAGCGTCCAAAAATTCCATGTTAGCACAACACAGTTTAAAACGGGTTAAACCCATGAGCAAGAATACCCGCCTAAAGCTGCCGACTAAGGTCTTGTAACAGCATTTTTACCCGCGCAATTGATTGGTTTTATCAGTTATCCTGTTTCAGATAATTCATTTCAGATCACTTTTCTACATCGCTCCAGCATCCTTGCAAGATTCTATGCAATTATAATGAACGCCTTTATTAGACTTGTTGCGGTATAAAACCCAGTAAAAATGCGGGGTTTGGAAACATGACTCCCTCCCAATTTTTCAGATTTTAGTCAATTTCAGCTAACCCATTGATTTTCCGTAGTTGTTAAATCAAGGTGTTTTTTGTAACTTATTGATTTCATAGCCGCAACAAGTCTATTCTCTACATTTCACCCACCGCGATTCATGCAGGGCAATTCAACCCCATGTCCACTTCTCTTACAAATAACCGCTCTTTAGGTTTCAGCTCTGTACTCAGCCTCGTGTTTACGCTCGTGTTTATCCTCGCTATTGAGCACTGGATAGGCTGGGGCAAACTACTGCGCCCCTGGCAACATCTCGATATGACTGCTCTGCTGTTGGCTTGCACGCTGGTGCTGGGTAGCTATGGGCTGCGGGCGGTGCGCTTGTATGACTATTTTCGCCCGCACAGCTTTTTTGCTTGTTTGCGCTTGATATTGCTGCATAATTTATTCAACAACTTTCTGCCCATGCGGACTGGAGAAATTTCTTTTCCGCTGCTCATGCAGCGCTATTTTCGCACCCCGTTGAGCCAATCTACCGCCGCCTTGCTGTGGTTTCGCCTGTTGGATTTACATAGTTTAGGCACTTTGGCGCTAGTGGCGCTGGTGCAATCCTGGTTATCTCTGCCCAGCACTGGGGCGCTATTGTGCCTGTGGTTAAGCTTGCCTTGGCTGGGCTATCGCTTGCAGCACTTGGGCTTGCGCTGGTTGCATCCGCGTTTGTCCGTGCGCTATCAGCTTTTTCTGGAAAAAATTCAAGCCGGTTTGCCACAACAAGCCAGTGCTTTTTGGCGAGCTTGGCTATGGACGCTGTTGAATTGGAGCGTGAAATTGTTGGTATTTGCTTGGGTGCTGAGTCTTTTTATCGAATTGGCTTGGCAACCCGCCTTATTGGGCGCAGTGGGCGGAGAATTGAGCAGTGTGTCGCCGATTCATGGTATCGCTGGAGCGGGTACTTACGAAGCCGGCATCATTGCCGCACTATTGCCTTTTGGCGTGGCGCTAGAACAAGCAATACAGGCGGCGGTTAATTTACATTTGTTTTTGCTCGGCATGTGTTTGCTCGGCGGTGCTTTAGCAGTGTTGTTTAAACCCGGCAACAGCCAGTTGACCTAAACGCATTTCATTGTATGTTTCTTTAAGAGATTAAGCTTATGGACGAAAGTTTAGAACGTAGTCACCGGCACATTTCCCGTCAATTCAATACCGATTTACAAACCCTGCATCAGCATGTGTTAGAAATGGGCGGTATAGTGCAACAACAACTAGAAAATGCGGGCAGTGCTTTAATTAATAACGATGAAAGCTTAGCGGAAACCGTGATTGCCAACGACTATCGCGTTAATGCCATGGAAGTCAGCATTGATGAAGAAAGCACCTACATTTTAGCGCGTCGCCAACCCGCCGCGGGTGATTTGCGTATGGTCATGGCGGTGATTAAAACTATCACGGATTTAGAGCGTATTGGCGATGAAGCTGAACGCATTGCACGCATGGCAGCACATAAATCTGGACACGCATTGGGGCATCATCAACAATTACTGCCGCATGTTCATCTCAGTGTTGAACATCTCAATGATCTAGCTCAAAGCATGTTAAAACAAGCCTTAGATGCTTTTGCGCGCATGGATGTTGAATTGGCTTTCCAGGTGGCTAAGCGAGATGTCAAAGTGGATCAAGAATATGATGGACTCATTCGTCAATTAATCACTTATATGATGGAAGACCCGCGTTCTATTCCGATGGCGCTAGATATTATGTGGGCAGCCCGTTCTTTAGAGCGCATTGGCGACCGTGCCTGCAATATTTGTGAATATGTGATTTATTTCGTGAAGGGTAAAGACGTGCGGCATATTGATTTAGAACTGGTGCAAGTTGATTTGCATTCAGAAGAACAACCAGCGGGAAGAACAGCAGAATAAAAAAAGGCGCGACTTGTGTCGCGCCAAACCACCAAAGGAGGATGGAGGAGTCTGTGATTCCAATCAGCGCCTTATGCGCCGCAATCAGTGGAACTGAATTATGCCGTAACCTGGCATATTAGTCAATGCTAATTTGCTAAAATAACCAAAGCTTAATGCCCTTCGACCAGCTCAGGGAACGACGACACGCTCAGGAAATGAACGGATTTTCTATTTTTGCCAGATTAAAGGAACTTTTGCATTGATTCACGCGCACTTACAACAAATTCAAGCAGTGCTTAGCCAAGCGACCTTACACGGAAAAACGGTGGCTTTTTCGAGCTGTAGTACCGACACACGCAGCCTACTGCCTGGCGCTTTATATGTCGCTTTGCGCGGTGAGCAGTTTGACGGACACGCTTTTTGCGCTGAAGCCCAAGCACAGGGCGCAGCGGCATTGTTGGTCGAACAGCCACAAACCTGTGCGATGCCTCAGTTGTGCGTGCCCGACACCCGTCGCGCACTGGGCGAACTCGCCGCCTGGTGGCGGGCGCAATTCCGCTTACCTCTAGTCGCAGTCACTGGCAGCAACGGCAAAACCACCGTTAAAGAAATGCTGGCAAGCATTTTTCGCCAGCGCACCCGCCAGCCAGAAGCTGTGCTGGCAACTCAAGGCAATCTCAACAACGACATAGGCGTGCCCTTGACCCTATTTCGGTTAGGCGCAGAGCACCAATACGCCGTCATTGAAATGGGCGCCAATCACCCAGGCGAAATCGCTTGGCTCACGCGCTTGGCACAACCGCAAGCGGCGCTCATCACCCAATGCGCACCCGCACACTTAGCAGGTTTTGCCAGCATTGACGGCGTAGCACAAGCAAAAGGTGAGATTTTTCAAGGCTTAAGCGCACAGGGCACAGCTATTATCAACGCCGATGATGCCTATGCCGACTATTGGCGCGGTTTATACGCCAGACGCCAACAACTCAGTTTTGGGCTACAAACCAGCGCCGATCTGGTTGCCGAACGCTTAAATTTTTCTAATGGTTTCAGTCACTTCCGCCTACAGACCCCGCACGGCAACACAGACATCCAACTGGCACTCCTCGGACGCCACAACGTCAGCAACGCCCTCGCCGCCGCCGCCTGTGCGCTTGCCTGCGGTTGCGATTTATCACACATAAGCAGCGGCTTAAACGCCATGCGTCCCGTCAAAGGACGCTTACAATCCTTCGTCGGGCAACGCGACAGCCAGATATTAGACGACACCTACAATGCCAACCCCGCCTCGCTACAGGCTGGACTCGCAGTGTTAGCCCAATATCCCGCGCCACGCTGGCTAGTGCTAGGCGACATGCTAGAGCTAGGCAGCGCCGCACAACACTATCACCAGCAAGCCGGCGAACAAGCGCGAGCACTAGGGATTCAAGCCCTACTGGCAACCGGCAACTATAGCCAAGCAGCGGTGCAAGCCTTTGGCGCGGGCGGCAGACACTTTGCCGAGCAAGCCGACCTCATTACCTATGTGCAAGCAAACCTACCCGCCCAAGCCACCCTATTAGTCAAAGGCTCACGCGGACTACACATGGAAAAAGTCGTACAAGCCCTAATCGCCAAAACCTAGCTCACTCATATTCAAGCTCCAAACTCGCCAGCAACAGCTCATCGCCGCTGATCAGCCGCGTTTGCCAGTGACCACAGTGCGCACACAACAAGCGATTCGCTTGCGCTTCGCTATCCTGCCCGCAGGCTTGGCAATGCACCCTAATCGGCACACTGTGAATCTCCAGCACCGCTCGCTCCGCCACCGTCCCCGCCACCGCCAACGGATAAGCCTGCTGCAACAGGTGCGCCTCCACACCAGACAAAGCGCCCATGTGCAGCACAATTTTGCTCACGCGGTGCGCCTGATGCTGGCGGACAAGCGTTTCCACCTGACTCAGCAAGTCTTGGCAAATCGAAAGTTCGTGCATAACACCCATCCCAACTCAATATGAAACCGCTTTATTACCAGACTGACTCTAAATTTAATAGACTTGTTGCGGCTATGAAATCAATAAGTTACAAAAAACACCTTGATTTAACAACTACGGAAAATCAATGGGTTAGCTGAAATTGACTAAAATCTGAAAAATTGGGAGGGAGTCATGTTTCCAAACCCCGCATTTTTACTGGGTTTTATACCGCAACAAGTCTAATGGCAAAGGCAAACCGTCCGCAAGCGCCAGCATCAGGTCGCTGGCTATAAATAACTGATTTGCCTAAAATACCACCATGAACCACTGGCTGCCACGCCCGCGCAGTTTGAGGAAGTGGCGCAGCCAGGTAGGTCGGGTTAGCCGCAGCGAATTGTCGGGTTACGCTGTTGCTAACCCCATACGCATCAATTTAAGAAAATTGGGAACACTCTATCAATTGGTCAATGGTA
>DYPD01000062.1 GCA_020720115.1 Thiomargarita sp.
TTTTCAGTGAAGTATTTAAAATAAACATAACAAATTTATAGGAATTTCACTATACCATCAAAATTTGGCGTAGCTTTATTAAATGAAGCTCCTGTATCTCTTGCATAAGAAAGAATTTGCTCTTTTCCTTTTTCCATACGCTTCTGTAATTCAGAAACCAAATGATCCGCGTCAGCAGAAAATTGTTCTTTTTTCTTTTTTATTTCCTCTGTTTTTTCATCATTTGATTTATCTGATTTTTTTGTATCGTAATCCATGAAAAAATCTAAAACATCACGCAATAAAGTATTACGCCCTGTCAACATATCTCTTTCAACATCACGGATTGCATTTAAAAACTGAAAATCAAACTTTTGTAATGATTCACTATCCGCTATAGCGCGAATAATAATATTTCCGCCCCAAATTTTATAAACAAAAAACCGAATAAAATCCTGCTGAATTATTTTCCAAATTTTTTCTAAATCAGAAATACCACTAACAGCTTTTAAATAATCATCTTCTTTTGTTTTTGGCAAGAAAAACTCATAAGTTAATAATGCCTCATAAGGTTCTTCTAATTTAGTTAGCCAATTAGCAATAGTGACTAAATCATTATTCTCTTGGTATTTTCCTTGAGAAATTGTAATACTTATAATAATTTTAGGAGGCGCTTCTTTTAGTTCTTCTAAAGAAGTGTGTTTATTGAAATCATCTATTTCTAATCGTTTTATTCCTTTGCCATCAAAAATAAGTGAAAGGGCTTTAATAAGGTTGGTTTTTCCCGCATTGTTATGACCAATAATGACATTTACACCATCATTAAAGGTAATTTCTTGACTTTTGAAATTGCGAAAATTTTCAATAGCAATTTTTGATATATGCATAAATTTCCCCCAAATTAACTTGATAAAATACACTTGCTGATAGAATGTCAATGACGAAAGAAAGCCGGGTAGATACAAGGTTGCATACGCGATAGTGCCGCTTGTGCTGATGAGCTTGTCGAAATGTGCGACTTCGACTAGGCTCAAGGCTCAGTGCAAAAAAGACGCGCCTTATTCACCTTACGGGTTTTGATGCTTCGTAAGTTCTTATATAGTCGGATTACTGAATCTTTAAAATAAAAGATATATAAAATCATATGCTTAATAATTATAAAAATATAATTATTGAGTAATCCTACTATAAGATCATCTGCGCTTGACCCAGATGGCTTGATTGTGTTTTTGCCCTTGCGCGTCAGTAAATGCTTGATGCCAGACCAGGGTGAAATCCTTCTTAATCAATCTCTTATGCTTGGATAGATAGACCGCGTCGCTTATGCTGTAGAAGCTGTAAAACCAGAACGCGCCTTCGGGATAGGGGGCGTAAACCGCACGATATTCTACTTGCCCCTCCTCGTTTTGCCGTCCTTCCAGCGTGACCGGGTAGTAACGCTTTTTCGCCATGCGCTCCCATTCGCTTTGGTATTTCTGTTCGGATAGCCAGGGTGAAAACTCATCTGCTACGGGATCGGGTGTGAGCAAGTAAAAATAATACAAGCCAAGCTCCAAGACATTCGGCCTAATCGCCCATCCCAAGGCTAAAATGCCGATAAGTGCCAGGCTCAACGCATACATCAGGAAACGGCTTTTGCCTGATTTGGCTGGTGTAGTAGGCGTGGGGGAGGTTTTTGGCGCGAGCCTGGGCGTTGGGGGTGCGGGGCGGGGGCTGTCTTTCGCTACCTTGGGTGCGATTGCGGTGAATTCTGGCGGCACGGCAAGCTTTGCGCCGCTGATTTGCGTGATGCTGTTGCCTAAGTTGAGCATATCATTGGGTCTGGCAAGCGACTCGGCTTGCGGTCCCTGCTTGGCACTGAACCACGTTTTCCAAAGCTCAAGCGATTGAGTGCCGTCAAGTTCAAGAAGCAGCGTAAATGTAAAACGGATTCGATTTTTTTCATCTCCACTTTCATCATCATCTACATATTCTTTGCTCTGGCTTGTTATGAGGACGCGCTTGATTTGGCTAAATGGAATTTCTTCGGTTGACAATTTTTTTAAGCGATTCTGTTTTGTAATAAATAGCTTCCGGTATCTCTGATCAAAATCATAGTGCGTTGCTTTGTACGATAAATAAAACCACACAGACCTGGCGAATACGAAAAACAACAACAATGACACGCCAAGCGCAAGATAAAAATCATTTCTTGATTCTGGCGGGGTTTTGATCAGCAGCGTATTTTGGCTGGGATCATCAAGGAAGGCGCGAATGCGTTCGAGCATGTCATTAGCTGGGGCAGATTCCCCGACGCTACTGAAAAATAAGACAGATTTCGATGCAAAACGCAGATGAATAAGGTATTTGTCTACCTCATCACCTTGTTCTGTAGTGATGTTGGCTGATTTTAATTTGTGTAACACCACAGTTTCCTGCAACTTACCCAAAAAATTCCATTTCTCGACGGTGCACTGGCTATGTTGTGGTTCTATTTTCTGGCAATTGAGGATATTTTCGCCCAAGCTGCCCCATAGCATTATAGGTCCGAAAACCAGTGCGGGCATCAAGAAAAAAACCCCAGCCGCAATCAAGCATCCTGCTGGCGCGAGCGACGGTTGTTCAAACAGGACACGGCTAGGTGTTTGTTCTGTGATCTTCATAACATTCTCATGAGGTTATTCAACAGTGTAGAAAGGCAGGAAATTATGCGTTTTTCTCGTGCCAGCGTTCTGCGTGGCACGAGGAAGTCGGTTGAGGCTGACAGACTACAGGCTGGGGATGACCTTCCAAATTTCTTGGGCGTATTCGGTGATGGTGCGGTCGGAAGAAAATTTTCCCATGTGCGCGACGTTGAGAATGGCTTTGCGCGTCCAGGCGGCGGGTTGGCGATAGAGTGCGTCTACTTGATCTTGGCAGGCGATGTAATCTGCGTAATCTGCCAGCAAGAAGAAGGGATCGCCGTCAAGTGTCATATTGTCAAACACAGCACGGAAGCGGTCGGGTTGTTCGGGATTGAAGTAGCCGTTGCGGATCATGTCTAGCACTTGATGCAGTTCTGGGTTGTCTTGGTAATGACGCCAGGGATTGTAGCCTTGGTGTTTGAGTTGCAAAATGGCGTCGCTGGTTAAGCCGAAAATGAAGATGTTATCGGCACCGACTTCTTCGCGGATTTCGACGTTTGCGCCGTCTAGGGTGCCGATGGTGAGAGCGCCGTTGAGCGATAGCTTCATGTTGCCAGTGCCGGAGGCTTCGGTGCCGGCGGTGGAAATTTGCTCAGACAAGTCGGCTGCGGGGATGAGGCGCTGGGCGCTGGACACGTCGTAATTGGGCAAAAACACCACTTTAAGCCGCTCTTGCATCAGGGGATCGTTGTTGATGACATCTGCTACGTCATTGATTAATTTGATAATGCGTTTGGCGGCGACGTAACCAGGGGCGGCTTTGCCACCGAAAATGGCGACTCTGGGTACAAAATCGCCTTCGGGGTTTTCGCGGATGCGGTTGTAGCGGGTGATCAGGTGTAAGACATTGAGCAGTTGGCGTTTGTATTCGTGAATGCGCTTGATGTGTACGTCAAACAGGGCTTCGGGATTGATTTTAAGCCCTAAGCGTTGGGCGATGTAGTGAGCCAGATGGTTTTTGTTAAGTTGTTTGACGTTGCGAAAATCTGCCTGAAAGCGGCTGTCATCGGCAAGTTTTTGTAAGTCGGTCAATTTGTCCAGATGCCGTAGCCAGTTGCCAGCGATGCGTTGATTGATCAGTTCAGTCAGTGCGGGGTTGGTTTCGTTGAGCCAGCGACGTGGGGTGATACCGTTGGTTTTGTTGACAATTTTACCTGGCATCAGGCGCTCGAAGTCGGCAAAAATGGTGCTTTTCATGAGTTGCGTGTGCAGTGCTGCAACACCGTTGATTTTGTGGCTGCCAACCACTGCTAAATGTCCCATGCGGATGCGCTTGCCTTGGCTTTCGTCAATCAGGGAAACGCGCTGCATGAGTGCCGTATCGCCTGGAAATTGGTGTTTGACTTGCTGTAAAAACTGCCAGTTGATGTCGTAAATAATGCGTAAATGGCGCGGCAACAGGCGCTCAAACAGGGGCACGCTCCAGGTTTCTAAGGCTTCGGGCAGCAGGGTGTGGTTGGTGTAGGAGCAAATCCGCGTGGTCATGTCCCAAGCGGTATTCCAGTCTAATTTGAAGCGATCCAAAAATTGGCGCATGAGTTCGGGAATCGCCAGCGCCGGATGGGTGTCGTTGAGTTGGATGGCGATTTTTTCTGGCAATCCGCGAATGTCTTGGTGCGTGCTGAGATAGCGGCGGATGACATCGTGAATGGTGGCGGAAACAAAGAAATATTCCTGGCGCAAGCGCAGTTCTTTGCCTTTTTCGGTGGTGTCGTCTGGATAGAGCACTTTAACCAGATTTTCCGAATGGGTTTTATCTTCCACTGCGCGTAAATATTCGCCTTGGTTAAAGCATTGTAGATTGAAGCTGCGCGAAGATTTTGCCGCCCACAGGCGCAGGGTGTTGACGGTTTTGCCGCCGTAACCGGCAATGGGCATGTCATACGCCATCGCCATGATGTCGTCGGTGTCGGTCCAATCATGGTGCAACTGCCCTTGTTCATCGTGATATTCCACCAGCCGCCCGCCAAAACGCACTGGATACAACACTTCGGGGCGGGCGATTTCCCAAGGGTTTTCATAGCGTAACCAGTTATCTGGCTGCTCAAATTGTTCACCGTCTTTGATGCGCTGATAAAACAGCCCGTATTCGTAGCGAATACCATAGCCGTAGCCAGGCAAATCCAGTGTGGATAAAGAATCCAGGAAGCAAGCCGCCAAGCGCCCCAAGCCGCCGTTGCCCAGCGCGGGATCGCTTTCCATCGCCCCCACTTCATCCAATTCCAAGCCTAATTCTGCCAATAATTCCTGACATTGCGCATACAAGCCCAGGTTGAGCAGGTTATTCACCAGCGCCCGCCCCAGCAGGAATTCCATTGAGAGGTAATACACGCGCCGCACATCTTGCTGGTAATAACGCCGCGTGGTTTCCATCCAGCGGTCTACCAGATAATCGCGCACCGTATGCGCAAAAACCGTGAGCCAGTCACGGTTTTGCACGGCAGCCTGGTCTTTGGCAACAGTGAAATTGAGGTGATAAGCCAGGGTGCGCCGCAGCGTGGCTAAATCTTGTTTGAGTTCAGGTACAGGCAATTTGCAATTGGTTTGGGGCATGGGTTTCAATCCTCTGATGAATCAAGAAAAAAGCGGTTAGGCTTCATGCAGCACTTGTAACGCTTGTCCTAGACGTTGCTCTAAAGCGACTTCACTCGCCGGCGCAAGCCGGTAAAATTGTTGTGCAATGGCTTCGGCTTCCACGGTTTTTTCCAGGTTTTCGCTGCCGCCGCCCATCGCTTTAGACAGGCGTTCGACTTGATAGCTCATGCGCAATGGCTTGTCTTCAGCCGGTGATTCAATACCCGCCAGCAATTCCATGCGAATGCAGAGCAAACGCTGCTGCGTTTGCACTTCGGCAGTGGCGGGCGGTAGAGCCGCCGTGCCTTCGGCGTGGGCGCAAGCGGTGTGGAAACGCTGTTCCAGCGTTTGCTGTAAAGTCGCATCCAGCAACGGCGGCAACTGTTCCCAAGCCGAACGCACCGTTTCCAGCACAGCAACAGCGGCGCTGCTGTCCAAGCGTTCTAACTGCGCACACAAAGCCGCTTTATCCCTGAGTAAATCCAGTTGGGCTTTTTGCTGCTGCTGTTGCCAACCTGCATAACGCCGCTCTAGCGCACGCACCGCGTCCTTAAAGCGTTTTTCCAGTTTACGCAGCCCTTTTTTCGGCACTTCGCCGATCTCGTCCCATTGCTGCTCGGCTTTTTTCCGCGCCCCAGGCAGGGCTTCCTGCGTGGCTTCTAAGTCGTTGTACAACTGCTCCAACTGCACGCAGAGGGCTTCTTTAGCCTCTTGATTACCCTGTAAACTGTGCTCAACCGCTTGGCGTGCTTGGCGGTCGCGTTCAAACACGGCATCGCAAGCGCCTTGGAAACTTTTCCACAACTGATTTTCTTCCTTGCGCGAACCCGGCACCGTCACCAACCATTCGCTTTGCAAAGCCCGCACATTTTCTAATGCCGCTTGTATATCTTCCACAGCTTCTAAGGCTTTGATTTTAGAAATTAAAGCCTCGCGCTGATGCAGATTGCGCTTGCGCTCACGGCTGAAATGCTCTTCCAGCGCCACCTCCGCAGCGGCAAATTGCCCATCCAATTCTTTGCGCAGTTTGCGATCCGTCGGACCTGCTTGATACCAGTCTTTATGCTGTTGCTGTACAAAACGATAAGCCGCTTTCCAATCTAAATCCCGCGCTTTCCAGTCGGTTTCCTGCGCAAAACGCAGCAAAGTTTCGCACACCGCACGTTTTTTCTCGTAGTTTTGCCGCCGTTCCTGCGCACGTTGAGCAAAATGCTCATGACAAGGCGCATACACCTTCTGGCAAGCGGTATTAAAACGCTCCCACAGCGCCTTATCCTGTTTACCGTCGTTGAGCGTGCGCCACAGGGTTTGCGCATCTTTCACCCGTTTTGCCAGGTCTTCGGGGTCCGCTTCAAGACCGATTAAGGCTTCCATTTGTGCGCACAAAGCTTCACGCTCCAAACTGTTGCCCCAACGCTGCCAACCGCGCAACTCCTGGATTTTTGCATGACAAGTTTGTAAGCGGCGCTCCCAATCGGCTTTCGAGTGTTTCGGCGCATCGCCGAGCAAATCCAACAGATCGCGGACTTTTTGCTCCAAATCCACTGATTTTTGAAATTCTCCCGCCTCCAACGCCGCCTCTAAAGCCTGCAAGTCTTCTTTCAGCGCCTGTTGGTAGGCTTTGCGCTGCTGCTGCTGCTCTGCCAAACGCGCTTCTAATGCCGCATAAATTTGGCTAAATCGCTGATCCAACTGCACAATATGCGCATTTGTCTGAGGCAAATGCTCAATGGCTTGGCGAGCACTCTGCAAGCCGCTCAAATGCTTGGTTTGTACCGCTTTTTTCTGTCCCAACAGCTTTTCCGCCTGCTGACACAAACGTTCTAACGCTACCGCTATGCCGTGACTATGCCGTATTGCCGTTATCTGCTGCTGCGCTTGCTTATGTAACTGCTTGAAACGACTCAGCATATTCTGCTCTTCTGGCAACGGCAAGGTGCCGCTGTAATCCCAGCGCGTGTGTAAATTGTCCAATTGGGTTTCCAACGCCGACAAGTTACCGTCCGCCTCCGCCTGCTGCAATTGCAGCAACAAAGCCTGCAAATGTTCCAGCACAGTTTGTTTTTCCTCGCGCACTTGCGCCTGCGCCTGCTGCACGTCCCGATAAGCACGCGCCGCCGCCTCACATTCAGCAAACAACTGCTCAAACCGCTGGATTTGCGCTTGCAACTGCGCATCAACCACTATGCGCAATTCAACTGCTTCTTGCGCTAGGCGCTGCCATTCCTGTCCAACCCGCGTCAGTTCTTGCCCGCTGGTTTCCCAATCATCCAATTTGCGCAATAATTCAAGGCGCTTGCGCACTTCTTCACGCTGCGCACTCAAACGCTTGGGACGCTCCTCAATTTCCTGCATGGCGTCCAGCTTTTCTTTAGCAATGCGATACACTTTCTTATCCTTTCCTCGGCTATTTTTCATTACCCGTTCTAAGGTGGAACGACTGGTAATTTTTTCCACCGCCCGCAAGCGCACTTCAGCGGCACTGTCTTTTTCCGCTACATCGCCGTATAAAGCATCACGCCCGACTTTTTCCAAAACCAGTAAGCGCAACTCAACCTCCTGACTTTCGCGGAGCAAATACTCTAACAAAGCCGTATTATCCAAGTTTTCAATAATAGCTAAACGCGTCTGTAAAGCTGGACTTTCTGCTTTCAAACCAGCCAGCAATTGCAGGTAGCGTTGCTCTGCTAATTGCTTTACCTCCCAATGGGTTTCTTGCATCAGTTGTTTAAGCAAATCAAGATCAGAGATTTTACGCACTGCCATACAGCGCAACTGCGGTTCACTATCTTCTTTGGCAATCGTCAGCAACACCTCAATATCTGTTGCGGTTAATTCTTCAATAGCCTGTTTGCGCACGTCTATTTTGCTATGTTGCCATTTAGGTTTACGGGTTAAGAATTGTTTTAACATGGTTTCTTCCTGTTGTTTTGATGTTCTTTTGGAAGCCTCTGCTCTCTCTAAAAAAGACAGCCTGGCTCAGTTGAGCGGGTGTTTAATCAGCTCACGGGGCATTTCAATAATCCTAAAAAATCGCAAATTCTATTGGACACTGAGTGGAAACAGTGAAACTACATTCCACCCCAGTCACTTGTGCCATCGGTGGCCCCTGGTGCAACCAATGACGCAATGCTGCAATATCCTGTTCTTCTCCACAAGCCAACACTTCGACGCTACCATCTGGTAAATTTTTCGCCCAGCCTTGAATACCCAGACGCTCTGCTTGTTCTTGCGTTGAAGCACGAAAAAACACGCCTTGTACACGCCCTTTAACAATACAACGGAGGCAAGTTTTCATCTTTACTCCTATGCTTTTTACGGTGAATTGTGATGAGGAAATTCTGTTTGAGTTTGTATCATAGCGGCTATTTCTGTTTCCGATAAACCACTGAGTGTTGCCAATACAGAAAATGTTAGCCCCGCTTGATAGCCGCGCAGAATGATTTCATGTTTTGCATGGTCAATACCCTGTTGTATACCTTCCTCCAAGCCTTTCTGTATACCTTCTTCCAAGCCTTGCTGTATACCTTTTTCCAAACCTTGCTGGAGTGCTAAATTATAAGCACCTCTTTGCACTGCAATCCAGTCATGTTTGCGGTGTTGTAATTCTAATTCGGCTTGCGTCATGTTGGCTTCATTGACAATTTGAAAAGCACGTTGCAACTCAACATCTAAATTGCCTGGTACAGCTTCAAGGCGCCCGGCATTTTTAATAAAAAATAACCACTTGTCCTGCTCTGTTTCGAGTTGTTCTAAAGTTTTTATGAATTTAGGTAATTCAATAAAAACCAATTCAATGTCATCGCTGTATTCAATAAAAAAGTCTTTTTCTAGCAACTTAAAACAGTGGCGCAATGAATCATCGGCAAACATGACAAAATCCGTTAACGTCAAAGCAATCACTGGATTGAGCAAAGTATAGTCATCTCCTGGTTGTAATTGCAGCGAATAATTTTTTGCCGCGTTGTATAACACGCGTTGTTCAAAGCCTTGGCAAGACAAGACCTGCATTTCAATAATGACCAGCGTTCCATCATTTAATTTAGCTTTGACATCTACATAAGTATCCTTCATGCCTTTGAGCATGGGAATGTTGTAAGGATCAACTATGGTAAGCGCAGTAATTTGGCGTGCGTGTCCAAATTCTAAAACAGAATTTAGAAAACTGATCAAAATATTTTCTGATTCCTGGCTACCGAAGACTTTCTTAAAAGCAAAATCGGTTTTAACATCTAAGAAACGCATGAGTTTAAACTCCTTGAATAGCTATTTTATCGCATTAGGCAAACTGCATTAGACAGATTAGCTTGTGCCTGCGCCTGAATTTTCTCTTTAAGATGCAGATTATTAATTTCTAATTCTTTATTGCGGTAAGTTAAATGACGGTACATGCGTTGTACAGTGATTTGGGTCTTCACTCTTGCCAGCACTTCTTCATATTGAAAAGGTTTGGTAATGTAATCTGCGGCACCAACTTGAAAGGCTTTTAATTTGTTTGGCATATCATTGAGTGCGGTCATGAAAATAATAGGAATATGTTGCGTTTTAGGATTGGCTTTAAGGTGTTGACAGGTTTCCATGCCATCCATGCCTGGCATCATGACATCCAATAGAATAACGGTTGGTTGTTCTACTTCTGCTATTTGTAAAGCAGTTTCTCCCTCTTCTGCAACTAATAAAGCATAGCCCGCTTCTTCTAATCCAACAAAGAGAACACGAATATTATCTGGCATATCGTCTACAATTAAGATCGTTGGGATTTGTGTGCCCATCATTTCTAGCACTTGCTGGCAGTGTGCAACGTATCTTTGTGCCAGCGTATCTTGTGGATGCTGCTGAAGCACCACTTTGAAATAGGTTAAAGCCTCGCTAAAGGCTTCGCTATGAAAACAAGTCAGTCCTGTTTCAAAGGTTGTCAGAGTCTGTTGTTTGAGAGCGATAATTGGCGCTGGATCGGCATTAAAAACTTCATAGAGCGTCACTGCTTGGGTTTTGCCTTTTACCGTAACCTGGTCTACTTTGCGAAGTAAATAGGGCTGTTCGGGGCTGAGTTGTTGACGTGTGGCGTCGCTGATCAATAAATCGCATTCGTAGGTTTTGGTTAATTGTTCAATACGCGCTGCGAGGTTGACGGCGTCAGCGATTACTGTGCCTTCCATGCGCTCTTTGCTGCCTACAGTGCCAAGCATCAGTAACCCGGTGTTGATACCTATGCCGATTTGAAAAGGCGGGCGTTCTGGGCGTTGACGGGTTTGATTGTAGTCTTGCAATGTGTGCAACATGCTGATCGCGGCTTGCAATGCGTCATCTGCGCCGTGTGGGAACAGCGCCATGATGGCGTCGCCGATGTATTTGTCTATAAAGCCATTGTGCTGGTTGATGACTGGTTGCATCCGACTTAAATAGGCGTTAATAAAGCGAAAATTATCTTGTACTGACATTTTTTCTGAGAGGCTGGTAAAGCCGCGAATATCGGCAAATAGTACGGTCATTTCTTGTTGAATTTCACTGCCTAGGTGAATTTCTTGGATGTTGGATTTTCCTAGTAATTTGAGAAATTGGGTCGGTACAAAACGCGCATAGGCTTTATTCAGTAATTCTAATTCAAGCGTTTTTTGTGCAAGTTGTTGATCTTGAAAATAGCTTTGTAAGGCTGTATTGACGGTGAAATCCAAATCGCTTGGCTGCCAGGGTTTGGCGATGTAACGGTAGAGATTTGCTTGGTTGACAGCACGAATGACGCCTTCCAGATTAGCTTGTCCAGTGAGCAAGATTTTCAAACTTTTCGGGACGCGCAGGTGCATTTGAATGAGTAATTCATCGCCTTTCATCCCTGGCATTATGTAATCGGCGATGATTAGAGGAATTTCATAGCCGTCTTCTAGCAGTTCATCTAATAGCGATAAGCCTTCGTGACCGTCTTCAGCTACTTCAATAAGGTACTTTTCCCCGATAGAATGCCGCAGGGCGCTTTTTAAGCCGTCTAAGATCATGCGTTCGTCATCTACGCAAATGATCGCTAGGTTTTTCATAGTCCGCTGTTTTCCGCAGTTATCCGTCATTAAGACCGGCGTTGAAGAAAGCATTTAAAAGGGCAAGCGTAGGCTAAAACAAGTGTATCCAGGACGGCTTTCAACCATGATTTTACCTTTATGTTTTTGCACAATTTTTTGCACAATATCTAAGCCTAAGCCGCTGCCTTCGCCAGCGGGTTTGGTGGTAAAAAAGGGTTCAAATATGCGTTCTTTAATGTTTTCAGGAATGCCGTGTCCATTATCTGTGATAGAAACGCACGCCCAGTTTTCTTCCTGACGAATAGCGATGCGCAAATGTCCGCGATATGACATTGCATACAAGGCATTATGCAATAAATTTGTCCATACCTGATTTAATTCATCCGGGTAACAAGCAATTTTAGGGATGCTTTGGTAGTCACGAGTCACTTCAACCCCTTGTTTAATCTGGCTGCTATAGAGAGTGAGTACAGTTTCTACCCCTTCGCTGAGCGCTGCTTCGATTTTAGTATTGGATTGATCATAATGCGCATAATTTTTGAGCGCAGAAATCACTTTAGAAGCACGTTGCGTGGCGTCGGTGATGGTTTGTGCGCTACGTTGCACGCTATACAATTGATGTACATAATTCAATAGTCGTCCCTCTTGATCTGCTTGGAGTAAAGAATGCCAAGGGCTTAAATCTTCATAAACACCCATTTCTACCAGTTTGTCTGCTACAATATCGGCTTGAGCAAATTGATAGTTTTGTAATTGGCTACGCAAACCGCGCTTAAATCGCCGTTCTTCACTGCTACTGAACTGCTGTTCTTTATGTAAAGCATAGCGCAAAAGCGTAAAAAAATCGCTGCACAAACTCGGAGGTAAAGCTTGTAAAAATGCGGGTAGTTCTAATAAAGACTGCTGCAAAAACTGATTAATTTGTTCTACGGAAAAGCGAATTGCACCCAGCGGGGTATTCACTTCATGTGCAATGCCAGCAACCAGTTGTCCTAGCACCGCCATTTTTTCTGCTTGAATCAATTCGCGTTGCGTATTTTGCAGTTCTGCTAGGGTGCGTTGTAAATCATCTAAAGCAGTGGATAAATGCTGATTAGAATGTTGTAACTTGCCATTGGTATTTGCCAGTTCTTGATTGCTAATTTCAATTTGTGCCAGCATGTGATTAAAGCCTTCTACCAACTCGCCCAATTCATCTTCGGCTCTTTTGTTTTCTCGCAGAGAATAATTTTTTTGTTCAGATACTTGGCGCATGGTTTTGAGCAGGCTATAAATAGGTCCTGTAATCCAGATTTGCAATTTTTCAGCAATGGCTAAAGTGAGAAGAAATGCTACCAATAGCACCGCAGCAACAATAGCAATTGCCCAGAAAATGCGTTTTTCTAAAGCACTTAAATCCGAGCGTATATATACAAACCCTAGCAATTTCGTGTTTTGTTCATTAAAAATGGGTCTGAAGACATCTAAAAAGTCCTCCCCAAAATAGAAATAGCCGCTGATAGGATGAGTGCGCAAACAAGTTGGACAGCTTTGCTGTAAAGAAAGCCTGGCTAAAGGACGGCTATTTTCTTCAGTATCCAGATAATAGCTGGCAAACACCTGCCCTTCATGGTTGAAAATATGCGCAAAACTGATATGTGCATTGGTTTTTAATGCCATCATGCTTTTTTGTGCGGCAATATTGTTATTAAACAACAAGCCAGCGCGACTGCTAAAACCGAAAACATCTGCCAGTACGGTTAATTCGTTCACCATTGCTCGCCGAAATGCCAGGTTATCATTCAACACGAAGGCGGCGGAAGCTAGGCTTAAAGCCACGCCACTGGTTAGCAAAATAAGTAACAAGAGCTTCCTTTTGAGGGAAAAGTTGCGAAATTTAGGCATGAGAAACATCGGGAAACCCGTAAAATGCTGGTGAGTCTGGGTATAATAGCAGTCTAACCTGAGCACAGACAGCGCGTATATCCAGTTTAACTTCCGTGTATTATAAGCCGACATAGGCTATCGTTGCTGGACAGCAACATGAGGAGCGCATTTCTCACTATGGAACAAGTAAACTATTGGGCGGTTGTGCCTGCGGCGGGCGTTGGTAAACGCATGGGGGCAGATCGCCCTAAACAATATCTACAGCTTGCCGGAAAAACCGTGATTGAGCATAGCTTGCAACGCTTATGCAGCCTCCAAGCTATCTGCAGGGTGGTGGTCGCAGTCAGCGCAGAGGATAGCTATTGGGCAGACTTGCATCATTCTGAAAAGGTTCAGCAAACGCTTGGCGGTTCTGAGCGTTTTCACTCGGTATTCAATGCCTTACAGCATTTGCAAGGACAGGCAGCAGCAACCGATTGGGTGCTGGTACATGATGCCGCACGCCCCTGCGTGCGTCCAGCGGACATCGAAAATCTCATGCGCAAGCTTGCCAATCATCCGGTGGGCGGCTTATTGGCAACGCCCGTGAGAGACACGCTAAAACGGGCGAATGCGTATGCCGAAGTCACCGAAACCGTGAATCGTGCCAATTTGTATCATGCCTTAACGCCGCAGATGTTTCGCTACGCCGCCTTGTATGCCGCCTTAGAACAAGTGCTTGAGCGCGGTTTAAGTATTACGGATGACGCGCAAGCAATGGAATTGGCGGGGCATAGCCCAATATTATTAGTAGAAAGCCATGCGGATAATATCAAAATCACACATCCGCACGATTTAGCCTTAGCAGAATTATTTTTGCGTCAACAGGCATAGGCACTGTTTGTTTGCCAGGCAAAACCGCTTCTTAATTCACCATTCAGCCGCATGTATCCCTATGTCCAACATGACAAAATTATTGGTTGTTGATGACAGCATGGTTAATTTAGCCGTGTTAGACGAAATGTTGGAAAATTTCGGCTTTGATGTATACCTGGCAAACAACGGCAAACGCTGCATTCTGACTGCTAAACAAATTCAACCAGATTTAATTCTGCTTGATGTCATCATGCAAGGTTGGGATGGTTATGAAACCTGTAGACGCTTAAAAGCCGATCCAGAACTCAGTCATATTCCTGTCTTGTTTTTATCTGGCTTAGAAGATACCAAAAACAAAGTGCGGGCATTGGAAGCGGGCGGCGTAGATTATGTCAGTAAACCCTTTCAAGAAACCGAACTCTTAGCACGAGTCAACACCCATTTAGAATTATCGCGTTTACGCCAATCTTTAGAACAGGAAGTAGAAAAAAAAACCGGAGAGATTCAAACATTACTGAAAGAACTCAAGATTTCTTACCAAAAAGCCCAAGCAGTTTCTGTATTAAAAACTCAATTTCTACACAATATCAGTCATGAATTTCGCACACCCATGAATATTATTTTGGGCACTACTGATGAACTTATAGAAGATACGGAACTAGACGAAGAACAAAAAGATATGGCACAAAATATTCTTTCGGCTGGCAAACGACTGATGGCAATTTTAACCAATATGCTCAATTTCTCTCAACATTTTGGTCATGAATTACAGCAAACCATGAAAGTTTTTAATCTATATAAAATGCTTGATTTAATAATAACTGAATATCAACCGGCGATTAATGCAAAACACTTAAACTTTGAAAAACATATTGCCCCTGATTTACCTGAATCCCTGTATGGCAACCAAGAATATCTACAAGAAATTCTCAGAAAACTTTTAGATAATGCAGTCAAATATACCGAAGCTGGATACATTAAACTGCATATGGCATGGCATAAACAAAACACACAAACAACAGAGAATGAAGCAAATGCAAGTTATTTGCTGAATTTCTGCGTGGAAGATACGGGTATTGGTATTGCCGAAACTGAAAAGCAGCATTTATTTGAAATCTTTACCCAGATTGATGCTTCTGCCACTCGTCAGTATGATGGCATGGGGATGGGGCTGGCACTTGTGTACCTCTATGTAGAACGCTTAGGGGGACATATTGATGTTGAGAGCACACCAGGTCAAGGTAGTTGTTTTCGCTTTAAACTTCCTTTGAACATCGCTATACCTTCGGCAATTTAACAAAAGTAAAGCTTTTGCGCTATATCACATCTGCTGATGTTCTATAATGCACAACCGAGGAACTAATCAAA
Organism: Thiomargarita sp.; assembly: GCA_020720115.1. Lineage (GTDB taxonomy): Bacteria > Pseudomonadota > Gammaproteobacteria > Beggiatoales > Beggiatoaceae > BB31. The sequence goes on from DYPD01000062.1 coordinate 15,320, forward strand.
TGCAACAATCCTTGACTACTGTTAATCAACATCATTTTGGTTTAGAGCAACAACTCCAACAGCAGCACCAATACTTAGCTTTTACGCTGAATGCAGAAAGCTATGCTGTCGGTATTTTATATGTAAAAGAAATTATCGAGTATCGTAATTTAACCCCAGTACCTATAGCACCAGTTTTTATTCGTGGCGTATTGAATCTGCGTGGAAATGTGTTGCCTGTTATAGATTTATCATTGCGACTGGAATTACCCTCTGCCTCTTTAAGCAAGCATACCTGTATTGTCATTATTGAAATGGGTAATACAGAAGAAATACTTGATATAGGCATTGTGGTGGATGCAGTGAATGATGTTTTAAGTTTTCCACTCAATGCGCTAGAACCTGCTCCAGCTTTTGGTAGTCGCATTCGCAGTGATTTTATCCGTCATATTGGTAAACAAGCAGAGCGTTTTATTACTATTTTGGATATTGAAAAAGTGCTTTCTATTGAAGAACTCTCCAAACTCATCAGTAGTTAAATTACTGTTATAGCTAATGAGCTTTTGCGCATAAAAAAACTGCCGCCTTCTGGACATAGAGCGGCAGTTTTTTTATGTAAAGTTGGTTAATTAGCAGGGAAAGAAATAATGCGATTTAAATCCACATCACCATCCATTTCGCCAGTAATTAAAATCAGCGTACCCGTATTGAAACGGCTTTCTGCAATGGCTTTTGCTACATCTGCAACAGCAGTATAGAAATCATTCAGAGAATTAATGAATTTATCTTCCGTTTCAATCAAAGTTGCAATCCCGCTTGGCGTGGATAAAAATTCATTATTTTGTTGCATTTGCTGTACGGCTTCTTTATAAGACAAGAAGCTTTTGCGCATTTGCACAGCTTTTTGCAAGCGCCCATATACATTAGATACGCTGCGTCCAGCATCTAAGCGCACCACACGCTGAGCCTCATCACGGGTAATCAAGGATTTTTGATACAGTACATTGGTTAGAGCATAAGAACCTTCTGCAACATTGTTACCCAGTGGATAGCTGAAAGTCAGGCTGGCGGCTGTATCTATGCGACTAATATTGCTGTTAGCAGAACCAAAGAAATCATCCATACCGTCATATTGCTGAAAGCCTGAATAGCCTGCCCCTAAATCCAGATTCAGCGTTGGTAGGCGATCTTGACGGGCTTGTGCTTGCTGCACACGCGCTCCTTCCAAACGTAATTCAGCGGCTTTTAAGTCTAGGCGATTTTCAATAGCAAGTGCTTGCCATTGTGTTCCCATTTTTTCTTGATCAAAACCATTCAGTGCGTTTTCCCAATTCATTGGCACTTCGCTGATAGGTAAACCTATGTTTACCGTTTGTTTGGCTGGTACGCCCATCGCCTGTGCTAAAGCAATACGGCTTTCTTCTAAAGTTTGTTGCGCATCAGACGCTTTACCTTTAGCGTTTTCCAAATAAGCCTGCAAACTTGAATTACCTGCACCAAAGCCATCAACCCAACCAGCAATACGGTTTTTGGATTCTTCCACCTTTTCTAAATAACTAATAGCGCGTTTATAATCCCAGTAGGCTTTAATTGATTCCAACATCACAGCCGTGAGCGTATGTTGCACTTCTGAAATACTGGCTTCTTTTTCTAAACGTGCGCCGGTTTCTTTAGCTGCGCCTGATACTGAGCCTGCGCCCTGCAAAAGAGGAATTTTAACTGTGAATTTAACTGTGGTGCGATTCTCAGTAACCGTCGGTGTTGCACGCAGTAGGGTTTGACGATAGTCTTGACGTTGAATAGTGGCAGATAAGCCGGTTGCTATCCCATTACGGAATTTTTTGGATAATTCTGCGGATAAATAAGGCACGTCCATATTATTGACAAGCTCATTAGGATAGCTTTTAGGAAAAGCAGCGGCATGTTCTGGGGTGAGTTCATCTATAGCAAAAGTCGTGTTGCTTATTGTTTGATAACCACCTACAACGGCAGTACTAATATCAAATTTACCCTTTGCTATTTGTTCTTGTGCTTTACTTGCGCTCACTGCCATACCTTGCAGTTTCAACTTAGGCGCATTGTCCAGTGTAATGCGCAAAACTTTAAGCAAAGGTAAGGGTTGATCTGCGCCTGGTAGAGTCACTGGTTGGCTATCTTCAGCAGCAAAAGCCGTAAAACTGGTGCCTAAAGCAACTGCAATCGAAAGCACTATTGAGCGCGAGCGGTACATAAAACGTCTCCTTATAATATAGTAGGAATCAGAAAATTTATGCGGGTTTAAAACATATCCGGCAGGATAGGTTAAACAAAAGAACTTTGTGGAAATTTCTCGGTAATCATCATCACTGGCTGGCGATGAGAAATCACTAAATAAGTACGGCACAGCATGGGTGCATCGGTCTGAATGTGAAAATATTCTGCCAGTTCGCCAGCAGGTTCGCGTGCGGTAGAAATAATTTCCTTAAAGGTTTCAACCTTGTATTTCAACCACAGCTTACCAATAGGTGTTTGAGATTCGAGTAGATGATCGCGGAATTCGGTTTCCAGACGTTGTGGCACAATCAGGGAATCTGCGTAGAGCCAATTGCGCCCGCTGGCAGCACCGTGCAGTAAAATCTTGCGGGCAATAGCCTCTGTTCCGGCGGCTGCTTTCATAGGTAATAAAGCTGCCTCAGGTAATGGCTCAATCCGCTCGGCTAACTTTAAGACCTGAATTCTTTCAAAAACATAAGCTTCTAAAATTTCAGTTAAAGTGCCATCGGTGGTCATTAAGATACGTTGAAAAGCACTGAGTTTAGCTAAATCAATCTGGCTTTTTTCCAGCGAATCATGCAAATCAGGGCGCAATTCAGGATCATATAAACTCATGCTAGTTGTCCTTGCAGCAGCAGGTTAGCGTCAAAACCCTCAAACTGATAACCAAAAAGTTCAATATCTGCGCGATAGTAATCTGCCACCAATTGGCGGGTTTGGGGTGTATAGTATTCTGTATAAGGCTTGTGCTTAGATTGATTAAGGCTGGGTAATTCTGCTTGAATGCCAATCTGTTGGCATACTTGGTTAAAATCTTGTGTGAGGCTTTCAAAGCGCCCGAGATAATCTACTAATAATTTTCCTTGAGCATCTACAAGCATGTCTTTTTGTAATTTAGTAGCGCGCTTGGGATAGGGATAAGGGGTGTTGATGACCCATTGTAGATATTCTTCGAAACCCGCGAGTGCTTTGACTATTGGATACTTTGGATTAGTAGTTTCTTTTAAGAGAAAATGATACATGGATACTTGCCAATCCCAAGGATTGCGTACAAAAGCAAATTTATAAAAATTTTGAAATATTTCAGCGGGAAGTTCGGCTTGAGTTGCTTGTGCTGTTGCATGAGTTAGCATTGCGTCCCACATGCTGTATAACGGATTGGATTTACCGTCAATCAATTTGGCTGGACGTTGCGTTTTGAAGTGCGCCGGTTCTTCGGTGTAGGGTTGCAAAGCGTCACGAATGCTTAAACCGGCAACCTTGGCAACATGAAAGAAAATGAAGCGGTGAGAGTAAGAAATCAGCATTGCAGTATGGGGTTCAAGTGAGATGAATGTCGGGTTATTAAAAATACACCCGGTATAATGCTGGCTTGCAGTGCATTATCCGGGCTTATGGCTTAATTGATTTTTGTTGCTACTAAGTCAGTAACAGTTCGCAAATCACGAAAGCCATCCATATTGAGTTCATCTTCATTGAATTTGAAGCTGAATTCGGCTTCAACTAAACTAATAAATTCCATAATAGCTACAGAATCTAAACCTAAGCCTCCTTCCATTAAGGATATATCGGAAGCAATTTCAGTGCGCTGGATATGTAAATCCATTTTTTCCGCAATAATGTCTTTCAGTTTTTCCGTAATAACTTCACTCATCGCATTTTCCTCAGGCAATAAAACAAACAATAATCAGGCGTTCTAAATTCGTAGTCGCTATAGCAATTGCAGCAAAGACTGGCGATCAATTTTACCACTGGGCAGAAGTGGAAATTCTGACAAGAGTTGTATCTGGTCAGGTATCGCATAATTAGGCAGCAAAGCAAAGCAGGCTTGCCGTAGCGTTGCAGCTTGCAAGGTGGCATCGTGGGTTAAACAAAAAGCCACTAAGCCGCGTCCCTGATCCGTTTCTTTGGCTGTCGCTACCAGCACGGCTTTTTCGACGCCAGGCAAGCTTTCTAGGCGTTGCTCGACTTCGCTAAAGACGACCAGGTAGCCGCGTCTGTTGATGCTTAAGCCGCTACGCCCCAGCACTTCGACATAACCACTTGCATGTATTCTGGCTAAATCACCGGTGGCAAACCAATCTGTCGCTCCATGTTGCTTCAGTGTGCGTCCGTTGGCATCCAAATACTGGCTAAAACCCTGCGCATAGCCTAGCTGTAGTTCGCCCACGCCGGCGGCATTATCTAGCTCTTGTGGCAAGGGTGCAAGTTGTGTTGTAACGCCGGGTAATGGTTTGCCCGCATAGGCGGCGCGCACTGGCGCGGCATCTGCTAAATCTGAGGTGATGACTGCACCCAGTTCGGTGCTGCCGTATAAATTCACTAACCCACCGAAACGCTTGGCAAATTCGGTGAAAACTTCGGGGCGCAATTTGTCGCCTGCACTGACGACCAAAGAATAGGCACGGTCTGAGCGCTTGCCTTGCAACAGCATGGCACATAGGCTGGGGGTTAAAAATGCTACGTTCGGGTTAAACTGTTTTTCTGCTTGCAAGTATTTCAAAATATTGGTTTTATCGAGCAATTCGAGGTGCGCACCAGCGAGCAAAGAGGGTAACAAACCTGCGCCTAAACCGTACATATGAAAAATCGGCACTGGAATCAGTACTCGATCCGTTGCGCTTAAGCGAAAACGGGGTACACAATTTTGTGCGTTTGCCAGCAAAGAGGACAATCTATGCTCCACTATTTTGGACACCCCCATACTGCCGGAGGTTTTTAAGTACAGACGCCCGCTCGCGTCGCTTGATAAATCGCGCTCGTCCTGGTATTTAGGGTGTTCTTGAAATTTTAAAAGTGTAGGAAGCTGGCGGAAATCGCCGGAAAATTTTGCTTCTGAAGACAGGCTTAAGCGATAGCGGCAAAATGCCGGGGTTAGATTTAAAGCTTCTAGTTTTTGCGGTTTAGGCGCTAGAAATAAGTGACGTTCCCGCGCCAATAAATACAGCAACACCAGAGCGCCTGCTAAATTATTGTCGAATTGCAATGCAAAACAATCTGTTGTAGAAAACTGCCGCGCTTCAAAAAAATTATCCATGAGCGCAAAAACTTCCGGCAATTCAGCATAGCGACAGCTAAACTGACCATCGCTTAAGCCATGCGTTTGCATATCAGAGTGAACAGCCAGTTGAGCAAAAATAGACGCGAAGCTCATAAAACGGGGTTCTCTATAATGAAATTTGTAAGAGCTTGGTACTTTACCCATTAATAAAAGCAAGTCAAGCGCTATTCGCACCTGCTTAATGGATTAGCTTTTAAGGGGCTTTGCGTGACAATTGATTACAACGAATGCCTCCCTTTTTAACTGATTCTACAATTTTGAGAAAAAATGATGATGATGCAAAACATTAAAGTACAGCGGGTGGGCTATGCCAGCCTTTGAATACCGCGCACTGGACAGCCAAGGACGTTCCCGCAAAGGCGTGTTAGAAGGCGACACCCCGCGTCAAATACGCGCCCAACTACGCGAACGCGGGCTGACGCCGTTGCAGCTTGAAGAAGTCAGCCGGCGCACCGGACAAACCCGCCAGCGCGGGGGTGTGCGCGTCAATCCCACCGATTTGGCGCTCTTGACTCGCCAATTAGCCACCCTGGTTGGCTCAGGTTTAGCCCTGGAGGAAGCCCTGTATGCCGTAGCCAGTCAGTCCGACAAAGCACGCCTCAAAACGCTGCTGATGGCAGTGCGTTCGCGGGTGTTGGAAGGGCATACATTGGCAGACGGGCTGGCAGATTTCCCCCAAGTATTCCCCGATCTTTATCGCGCCACCGTCTCCGCCGGCGAACAATCAGGGCATCTGGATTTAGTGCTGGAACGGCTGGCAGACTACACCGAATCGCGCCAACAACTTCGGCAAAAAACCCTCTTAGCACTCTTTTATCCACTGCTGCTCAGTAGCGTGGCGCTGCTCGTAGTGATCGCCTTGTTGACCTACGTCGTGCCGCAAGTCGTACAAGTGTTTGCCGGCTTAAAACAAGAACTACCCTGGCTCACCCGCGCCCTGATTCAACTCAGCAGTTTTCTGCAAAATTATGGACTATGGCTGTTCATGGGACTCACAGCGGCAGTCTTTGTAGGACGCTACGCATTGCGGTTTGACTCAGTGTTACTGCAATTCCACCACCTCATACTACGCCTCCCTATTATTGGACGCCTAGAACAAGGGCTGAATGCCGCACGCTTTACCCGCACCCTCAGCATCCTCAGCGCCAGCGGCGTACCGCTACTAGAAGGACTACGCATCAGCGCCCAAGTCATCGCCAACCGCCCCATGCAAGCCGCAGTACGCGACACCACTGAGCGCGTGCGCGAAGGCACAAGCCTGCATAACGCCTTAGAAAACAGCCGCTTATTTCCACCTATGACAATTCACCTAATCGCCAGCGGCGAAGCCAGCGGCAAATTAGAAACCATGCTAGAACGCGCCGCGCAAAATCAAGAACGAGAAATAGAAACCATCATCAGCGTCATTCTAGGGCTATTTGAACCCCTGCTCATTTTAGTCATGGGCGGCGTAGTCTTAACCATCGTACTCGCCATTTTAATGCCGATTTTCGAGTTAAACCAATTAGTTAAATAATATTCGCCAACCTCCAATAAAAAAATAGCGCAAGACTGCTAGCGCAGCAACATACCGCGCTAATTTTTTGTTTAAAAATAAATTTAAATGGATTTTAGGAGTTACGCAGTTGCTAAAAGATTTATACTATTTACATGAACCCAAGACGTTGTGACGAATACGATTATAGGAATTACGCAGTTGGTTGCAACAAGTACAAAGGTTTTGCAAGATAAGCCCTTATAGCATCGCGAACAATCTGCATTTTGGCTTCAAACCAACTGTACCCTGTTGCATAACTATAGGTTTCCAATCCAGCCCTGTTAAGGTGGTTCAATTGCACTAAGAAAGTAATAGTGCTGTAGAAACATGAGGCTTGCCTTTGTATTTATTTTTTGGCGCTGGCGTTTTTTTAACACCGCGTTTATTTTTCTTGAATTTTTTAAGTTCTATTT